>CAZYMK010000148.1:0-2976 GCA_964648885.1 uncultured Geobacter sp.
TGGCCTTTAAACTGCTTATTCCCTCATTGGTTGCAATACTATCCATCCAGGTCTGTACATTAAAACTGTTGGGGTCTGTTACTTTAGTAATTTCGCCAGACCAATGCCCCCCAGGGATGTTTCGATCTTTTGTTGACTCACCATCAGTCAACAGCATAACAAAATTACGTTGACACGACTGAGTAACAGGATCCGAATTTCCATAGTCCACTGTGCTATTATAAGCACTTGGTTTGGCCTGAAAATAACGAACAGATTCATACAGTGATTCAGCAAGAGGTGTCCATGATAAGGGGGCCGTTGTTTCAATCTGATAGGTCAGAGTTGCCGTGGTAGCGCCAACTTGTGAGGCAATGTACCCACCATCCTTGTCCCCCGTATTGCCATCTTCAAAGAGCGTCCCATCTGTATTAAAAAACATGGTTCCTATTCTGATCCGATCAGCATATTGGGTAACAAGTCCGTCAACCGGGGGTTGCGTACCGAACAATACCTTGATGTTATAGGTATTTGTGTACGAGGAGCAAGAACTTGAACTACAGCGATACAATTTAGGACCATCATCTACTTTGTAATACACACCACCGTACACTTTGTAACGATCACGACTAGTGTCATTCAATCCAACCAAATAGTTATTTGTTGAAGCCGTCAGTCTGGGGTTTACAGGATTACTATTACTGCCCTGCACCACCCGCCCGCCAACCAAAACCTTGCGTACTACATCTATGCGTCGCATAGTCAACCAGTTCAACATGTTACCAGACCAAAAATTAGTTCTATCCAGTGTTTTGGCGGTATCAATTTCAAAGTAGCCACTTGCATTGTACTTGTACATTTTGCTGTTATCAAAATAACCGTAATATAAAGCACTTGGACTATAACTTGGATCTGAACCAGAACCGGATGAATTGCCTTTCCCTGCCGTCTTGTAAGCAAACTCTTCCATACTTCCAGAGTTATCTACAACAAGCAGCAGATTAGGCTTTACGCCGGTCCCAGCTACAAAAGGCGGCACTTGTGCGTATTCATTGATATTTGGCGGGATCAGATTCTGAACCGTTGTAAAATGCAGGGGATACGCAGCAGCCATACTATTACCTGCTAAATCCTTTACCCCGGTACCGACTGTTAACGTATAGTCAGTTGCATAAGCGAGACTGCCGCTACTGAGTGACAGGGTAACTGTACGCTCACCATCAAAGGCCGGTGTTGCCCATGTGCCCCCGCTTACCACAAAATTAGCCGGGTTCGTCATGGTTGATGACAACATATTTTCATTGAATACAATTGATATGGTTGGCGTAACTGACACCCCGGTTGCTCCGTTAACTGGTGTAGTAACTAACACCTGCGGGGGTATGTTGTCTGGATTAACTGTGGTAAAGGACCAGGTATAATTGTTAAGCATAGTATTTCCGGCTAAATCCTTGACCGTGTTACGGACTGTTACCGTATAGGTAGTACCGGGAGAAAGGTTACTAGCAGGCAGAAACGTCGCTTCTCTTTCATCATACGCTATGGTGCCTGATACAGCAGGTGATAGCGTAATACTAGTAGCTGGAGAAGCAACGGTTGTGGCATCCATATCTTCACTAAAGAGGGCTGATATGGAAGAGTCAACCGGAATACTCGTTGCACCACTGCCAGGATAGATTGGGCTTACTGTCGGGCGTGTAGTATCACTATTTGCAACCGTCTTGAAGTAGTATACTCTATCAGTCCCAAGGTAATCTGTACCACCGCCTGTAGCTCTGACCCTCCAACTTATATCAACACGATAGATCGTATTAAATTTTAGATTATTATTGGGGGTAAGCGTAAAGACATCATCGTTAGAGGTGGGTGAATAAGTGACAGCAACAGGATTTCCAGAAGCAGATTCAGACAAAGTAATCCGGTAATTTCCGTTATTGTAAACAGTATTCCAACGGACATTACTATCAAAAGCAATAACGACACTAGTTGTAACAGGCACATTGAGCGTGCCGGGAGAAGTTGTACTTCCAGGGGTGACCGAAGTAATTGACAGCGCCTGAACAGCAGGAACATTGCCAACCATAAACATGATTAGCATAATTAGAAATAATAATCTTTTCATTTTGGCACCTCCTCAACAACTACAAATGCTGCTGTGCGTCCATCGAGTGATACTGCCACCTTGTCGTTTACTCTTGGTATTGGTGGGGCAGACTGTTCACCTGAACCAGCTTTATGCATAAACTTAGTCTGACTGTTGAGATACAATGACTCCTTTTGTCCATTTGGTAGTCTGATGGTTAAATGTGATCCTGTCATTTCAACCACCTTGCCACGCATCAATTCATTCGCACCCAGGTCGCAAACTAAGTAAAGGCACACCATTAGACAAAGAGTCAAAATTCTACCCATACAACTCATAGCAATTACCTCCTACTCCATGAAGAGTAACATTCACATCAACTACTCACCCATACCTAACCTGTACAAGCATGAGCTGTGCCATACAAATAACAATCTAATAATACTATTATTTTTTAAATCAAATAACGCTGGCATGCACTATTTTCAGAGTTTTAACTCTGTTGAACCAAGCAGGTATGCAAAAAGGTAAGAGTACAAAAGCTGCAAACGGGTGTTGTTTACCTGCCACCCAAGCATCTTGACTTTCATCCTCTTGCCGATCACTCACTTATGTACTTTTCTTGCCTCAACCTTGGATACAAAGTCTCGTATGGCATTAATTTTTTGCTTGACCGTGACAATATTCTGCCAGTTAACTTTTACATATTGGTGGATCATCTCATTACGGTGCCGCACCAAAGGGGCAATTGCAATGACGCAGTCGCCCAAGAGATCATGACACGCCAGTATGGTATCTCTATAGGTATCTGGAATAGTTTTCTTTTCAGACTTCAATACTGCTTCACAGATATCAACGCTACACAGGATTATGTCGTTAATGGTTTTGTCCAGGATATTTCTGATGTCACGATC
>CAZYMK010000148.1:3076-7568 GCA_964648885.1 uncultured Geobacter sp.
GCTATTTCGTGATCTAATGAAACCGGAGAGAGAACAAGTGCAAGGTCAATATCAGAGCGGCAATGCTGGCTATTATTGGCAAATGAGCCATACAGAAGCGCAAGCTTTACATCGCCTGAAGTTTTTAATTCTTTAAGCGTTTGTATGAGTGGTTTCAATTCGGTATCTTCAAAACAGGCTACCATGGCAAGATTCCTTTGCTGCCAACAAGGATTACCGAAAAAACAGATCATCCCAGGTGTTGATTACATCGATTTTTTCAAGCACAAGTTGCATGAGATCAATCCGGCTCTGTGATGTTCTGAGTTTTTTCAGGTCTATCTGTGCCAGATTCTGCTTTATCTCTGAAAATGGATACTGAATCAGATCAGGAAACGAGGCGTATTCGATGATGCGATGCAGCCTGTAGGGGCCAGAGCAATAATCGCTACCACCATCCCAGAAATATTTATTAAACCGTTCGTGCATGAGCTATGAGTTTTCTGATAAGTTCTGAACCAAAACGGTTCATCTCTTCCGGTTCCAATGGCGTGATCATAAGAGCTGTGCCCTCAAGACGCCGATCAGAAAAGGCCAACAGCGTATTTTCATAGTCAAGTGGCACAATCTTCTGTTGTGCGTCATCAACCAGCTGTTCCAGATTGAGTTTTTGTAGCAGGAAGTAGAGATCAACAAAATCCTTGGCCGTCTTTCTATCCTGCACAGCAGTGATCTTGTTTACCCCAATGTTCTCTACTGAATCCACCAGACAACCATTCCATTCAACAAATTTGCCTATATGGGGATGTGGATCATAGATAAACTCGACTTTGAGGGCGGTCTCCTGATCTTTTACCATGATGCGCTTGAAGTAGTCGCTTGAAATGAGCGGTTCTACGGCAAAGCCGGCTGCTATCAGTTCAATGAGCTCCTGCACCTCGACCTGAAAATTCTCCTTGGGGTGAAGATGGCCATTGTAGAAGAAGTCGAGATTGTCGGAGTAACGGTGATTGAAATAAGCCCTTGAAAGGCAGGTGCCTCCTGACAGATACAGCCCCCCCGCCTGGCCTGCCAGGCGGCAGATATGATCCTGTAGCGGATATAACGTATGCTGATAAAATATCCGTTCTGTATCGGATGCCAGCCGTATGTTATGTGTGCTGAACATAATCCCGTCTTTCAACTTTCCAGCCGATCAAACTGTGTATACCTGGTATCAGCCGGACTTCTGACCAAGCCAATGTATCCGATGCAAATCTAACCATCCTCTACCTCAAACCCTACAATATTCCGGCTGTCTTTGCTGAACTCAACCCCGATCAGGTGGATCGGCTGGTTGAGGGCGCGGTATTTCTCAGCATAGCCCTGTTTTAGGCTGTTCTGTTTTGAATTTCAAAAATTTGTACTGAAAAGGCACTGTTATTCATAAAATCTGCATACATCGCCTGCTCTCCGATTTCAGGGTGCCATGAAGCGTTAAGGCCGGAAAAATGTTGTGAAACTATCTTCGTTAATTCTTCTTCTGCCTTATTGATCTCCTCATTCCGCATCAAGAACTTCACGAGGCAAACCGCTCACCTGCATAATCACTTCAACAGCAACACCAAGCTGCTTCATCTTGCGAGCAGCCTCTCGCCGTTCTTCTTCCCTGCCTTCTTCTCTGCCTTGCTCCCGGCCTTTATCGTGCCCATTCATCCAGGAAGTATGAATGGAGCTCTCACCTACGCGCCAGTCATCCAGGTAACGCTCATAGTCCTGACGTTCCTCTTTTGAAAGCTTCAATATATCCAATTCTTCAGATGCACGGTGAATGCCTTTGGCCTTAAAGGTGTCTTTGATCTCTGAGTTCTTCAGAAAATAAATCCATTCATCAAGGGTGTCTTTGGCATAGTCGTTGAAGCCGTTGACTTTAAGGATGTAGTATTCAGGAAATATGGAAGAAACCTGGTCAAGGTCAGTCAGCTTGCTTTTCTGAAAATCAGATAACTGTAAACGATCGTGTTTGTGAATGCCGGTGAACTCGGTAATGCCTTTGTAGACGTAGTCTTCACCGTGTCCGAGATCAAAATAGACAATGTTGACTGATATGACTTTTTTAACTTCTTTATACGTAAAACCGGCAACCATATAGTCAGTTATCAGTTTGCTGCTGCCATAGAGCATCCGGTGAAAGTAGTCAAATTGGCCTTCAACCTGAAGTTCAATCAGAACAAGCTCGCGTGAGTTTATCTCGGTAAGCAGGTCAACACGGTTGTGTTTGTCATCACGGGTTTCCCTGTTGCTTTCACTCTCAAGGATCTTTTCTATCTTGACATCCTGCTTCAGCAGTTCAGACAAAAAACCTTCGAGAATTTCAAAGTTGGCTTTATTGCGAAGCAACTTTTTGAGAGCCCAATCAAAACGTACAAGTTGATTCTTCATCGTTTCTCTCCACGAGGGGTATCATCTGCCATACCCTACTCCCGCATTACCTTTGCCATATTGTTGAAGCACCATGATATGTCCTCACGGTCAGCTCTACTTACCTTCCAGCGCCTTCTTGATGCTGGCTGCGTCACGTGGTCCCTGGTAGGGCTTGCCGTTGGGCAACAGCAGCATCGGTGTGCCGTTAATCCCTTGCTCTTCTGCAAATTTGATAATGGCGTCAATGGCTGCCTTGCCTTCATCACCCTTGGGCTTGGGCAGTTCTTTTCCTTCAAAGGCCTTGTCCAACAGGTCGCGTTTTTTACCAGCCACCACAACCCGGGATTTGTCATAGGCCTGCGGGTGCAGTTGGCGCAACGGATAGAGCATGACCGTGATGGCCAGATCAGGCATCTGCTTTTCCAGCTGTTGCAGGATAGGGTGCAGCTGGCGGCAGTAGGGACAATCAGGATCGGTAAACACATACAGCCGGTTAACGGCCTTGGGGTTACCCATGACCACGCCATGCTGAGCCGGGATGAGCTTGGGGTCAACCCCGCTGAACTGTTTTGGTTTGGGCAGATCGCTATCATGGGCAGCAACCGGTTGTTTGGTCTTGAGGTCGATCAGCATCCCCTGCACCAGATGTTTCTTGCCGTAATCAATAAAGACAATCCCTGCCCCGCCGTTTTTCTCAAACATGACTTCATGCAGGCCATGGGATGGGGCCGGTTTGACTGATTTAACCGTGACACCGGCAAAAGAAAGCAATTCGCCTGCCTCTTTCACGGTCATGGTGTGGCATTGCGCGCATTCCTGGGTACCACAGCCTCCCTGGGTCTTATCCAGCGGCATCTTGGCAAAGGCGGAAACAGCAAAGAGGCTGAGCAGCAGCAGGGTAATGACGATTCGATGCATGAGTGGTTCCTTTCATAACAGGAGATGATAGAGCGTATGTATCTGAAACATTGTTACAACTTCAACGTTTACAGCTTACACTGTTTTTCATCATACGCAACTGCTGCAGCCAGTTACTCTGCAGTTTTACAGGGTTGATTGTGTTATTCCAGACCATATTCCTTCATTTTGTAGAGCAGGGCACGATGGCTGATCTCCAGCATCCGGGCCGCATGGGTGCGGTTTCCGCCGGTCTTGTGCAGTGCCTTACTGATCAGGTCAATCTCGATGGCCCGTTCAGCCTGCTTGATGGAGAGGTTTTCTTCCTCGGCTGCCGTTGCGGCCTGGACAATATGATCACCGGCAGGCACGCCCTGCAGGCCCAATGATTCAAGCCGGGTGCCGTCGCAGAGTACCAAAGCACGTTCAAGCATGTTTTCCAGTTCACGCACATTGCCCGGCCAGGGATGGGTCATCAGCTCTCTCAGCAGGCCAGGGGAGACTGACGGCACAGGCGTGCGACCAATCCGGCTGGCACATTTCTGCAGCAGGTGCGGTACCAGCAGCGGCAGGTCATCAATCCGTTCACGCAGCGGCGGCAGGTACAGGGTAAAGACGTTCAACCGAAAAAACAGGTCTTCACGGAACCGGCCGGCCTGGACCTCTGTTTGCAGATTGCGGGCCGTGGCAGAGACCACCCGTACATCCACCTGTTGGTCAACCGTGGCCCCTACCCTGCGCACCTCACCCTGCTGCAGTACCCGCAGCAGCTTTACCTGCAGGCTGGGGGGCATTTCTCCCACTTCGTCCAGAAACAGGGTTCCGCTGTCTGCCTGTTCAATCAGGCCCGGTTTGTCAAGATGGGCGCCGGTAAAGGCCCCTTTGGTGTGGCCGAACAGTTCCCCTTCCAGCAGGTTTTCCGGCAGGGCGCCGCAGTTGATCGCCACAAACGGTTTGGTGCTGCGACTACTGTTGCTGTGCAGGGCCCGGGCAACCAGCTCTTTGCCGGTGCCTGACTCACCCTGAATCAGCACGGTGGTTTTCAGATCAGCCACCCGCTGTATCTGGTCATACAGACTCAGCATGGCTGCATTGCGGCCCACCAGGCCTGAAAAACCGTTGACCCCTGCCAACTCTGCCCTCAAGGAGCGATTTTCCTGCTTCAGCCGTTCGCGCTCTTCGGCCTTTTTCAACACAATCACGATCTCATCCT
>CAZYMK010000149.1:0-7560 GCA_964648885.1 uncultured Geobacter sp.
CCGTGGGTGCTGGCGAGACCCTCACGGTTGTGGTCAACGGTGTTACCTACACCGCAGGGGACGGCAATCTGGCTCTTTCCGGTACCAACTGGACCTTGACCATTCCGGCAGGAGATGCCCTGACTGAAGGCAGCTACCAGGTAGTGGCCACGGTGACTGATGCAGCTGGTAATGCAACCAGTGACGCAACCACCAATGAGCTGATCATTGATACCACTGCTCCGGCAGCACCCACTGTGGTCGGCTGGACCTTGACCATTCCGGTAGGGAACGAGCTGGCACAGGGCACAACTTACGATGTCATTGCACGGGTAACAGATCTGGCTGGTAACACGACTGTAGATGCAACTACTGCAGAGCTCTTCATTGTAGTGCCACCGCCTGCGCCCCCGGCACCTCCGCCGGCTCCAGTTACGGAACCTGCAGCGCCACCGGCACTTGTACCGGTGGCGCCGCCTGCTCCGGCACCTGCCCCCCCATCTTTTGATGCGCCGCAGAGTCCGATTACCGTGCCGACGCTGCCGCAAGGCCCAACCGGGACAACACCAACAGGATCAACCAGTGCGGCCGACCTGTCGAATAGTTCAACCCAGAATGCCCTGTTACTGGTGGTACCACCCGGCGACAAGGTAGTGCAGCCCGGTCAGGAGGCCACCTTTGAGCTGCCGGCCGGTACCTTCCGTCAGACCGACCCAACGGTAACGACCCGTCTGGAGGCTACCCAGGCTGATGGCAGGCCGCTGCCCAGCTGGATTACGTTTGATCCGACCACCGGCACCTTTAGCAGCAAGCCGCCGGCAGATGCCCCTCCTTCAGTGGAGGTAAAGATTATTGCCCGTGACAGCAACAACAATACTGCTGCTGCCAGCTTCCAGATAACGGTTGCCCAGACTCCCGGACAGCCAACCGCGCCTGGCACACCACCAGCACCGGCACCGGCAACGCAGGGGGCACCGTTAACCGGTGATGCACCACCGGCCACAGGGCAACCGCAATCAAGCCCTGGCGGAGAGACACAAACAACACCAGTACCAACGTCTTCCAGTTCAATTCTGGTTGTGCGTGAACCGGCAACAACTGCAGATACCGTGTTAGTCCTCAGGCTGGAGCCGCCACCGCAAGTGGCCATGATCAACAAGTTTGCAACCTTCCAGTTGCCGCAGGGGATCTTTGCCAGTACCAAAGCAGATACGCAGGTAGCAATTGAGGCCACGCTGTCAGGCGGTTCTCCTTTGCCATCATGGCTTGCATTTGACCCTGAAACTGGTACCTTCACCGGTACACCGCCTGAAGGTACCCCCCCCACTCTGGAGATCAAGCTAACCGCCAGAGACACCGAAGGCAATGAAGTCGATGCCATCTTTACCCTGCGTATCAATCCGCCTGAAGAGCAGGCTGCTGCTCTGTTTACCCCTTCAGAGGAGTTGGTTGAACTGCTGGCAAACCAGATGGCCGATGAGGTTGAGGAAGCGAATGCACCACTTCTGCCAACAGGAAGGGCTTCACTTGCTGATCAGTTTGCCCGGCATGGCAAGCAGGGGCGTGACGTGCAGCGTCAGCAGATGGTGCACCTGCTGCAGAAAGGGTTTGCCGCACGTCGTGGCTGATCCGTGTAAAAGCAAGAAAATTGATAATCCCATTTCAACGAGGTACCAGAATGCAGCATATCAGTAAAAAACTTGTTTTGATGTCAGCGCTGATGCTGACGACTGCCGGATGTATGGTGAAACCGGTGCCGTTGACCGATACGGAGATTGCTACCCAGATCTCCAGCGACCTGAAAGAGATGACCAAGGATTATGAGCCGATCACGGCTCCGCTGACCTTGCATCAAGCAATTCAGCGTACTTTGGCCCATAACCTTGAGTATCGCCTTAAGTTGATGGAGGATGCCCTGGCCCTGCGGCAGGTGGATATCGCCTCCTACGAGATGCTGCCCCGTCTGACCGCCCAGGCCGGCTATACCCAGCGGGACAGCTATAACGCCTCGTCAAGTATGAGCTATCTCACCAATCAGCAATCGCTGGAACCGTCCTATTCACAAGAAAAGGGACATTTTACCGCTGATCTGGGGCTGACCTGGAACATCCTTGATTTTGGCGTCAGCTATTTTCAGGCCAAGCAGCAGGCTGACCGGGCCCTGATCATGAACGAGCGCCGCCGCAAGGTGGTGCATACGGTGGTGCAGCAGGTACGGCACACCTACTGGCTGGCCCTGGGTGCCCAACAGCTGCAGGGCAGCTTTGAGCCGCTACTGCTGGAGGTAAAACAGGCGCTGGATGATACGGACCAGATTGAAAAACAGAAACTACGCCCGCCGCTGGAGACCCTGAACTACCGCAAGACCCTGCTGGAGACCCTGCGCCAGATGGAGGCGTTCCGTGATGAGCTGAATCAGGCCAAACCCCGGTTGGCTACCCTGATGAACCTGCCCCCTGGTCAGGATTTCAAGCTTGACACCAATGAACCGATGCTGATTCCCGCATTTGCCGAATCGGTCACCAATCTTGAGGCAATGGCCCTGCGTCTGCGGCCTGAACTGATGGAGGCCCGTCTGCAGGAGCGGATCAGCCTGCAGGAAACCAAAAAAGCGATTGCCAAGATGCTTCCGGGGATTGACCTGAGCGTGGGACCCCATCTTGATACCAACACCTTTCTGGCCAACAAGACCTGGATTGAGGGAGGGGCACGGGCCACCTGGAACCTGATGTCGCTGATCACCGGCCCGGCCCAGTACAAACTGGCCAAAAACCAGGAAGAGGTCAGCCGGATGTCGCGGCTGGCCTTGAGCATGGCAGTGCTGACCCAGGTGCATGTTTCCTACCAGGACTTTTTCAGTAAAAAACGCCAGTATGAGCTGGCCCAGCAGATTCAGGAGCTGGATGCAAAGATATTCAACCAGACCCAGAATGCCGTGGTGACCGGCGCCAAAAACAAGCTGGACGAGATCAAGACTTCCATAACCTCACTGATGGCTGATTACCGCAAATATCAAAACTACGCTGCCTTGCAGAACGCCTATGGCCAGCTGCTGGTCTCGGTCGGTTCGGTGCCGCTGATCGGAAACCCGGCAGAGGTATTGCAAACCAAGACAGATGAAAAGGTCAAACAATGAAGCGGCTTCTGGTGCTGGCCCTCTGTTTGTCTGCCCTGTCTACCCCTGCCTTGTCAGCGGAGCCTGAAGGGACTGGTCGGATGAGGATTCAGCTGGTTGCCCGCCAGCAGGCCACCCTTTCCAGTGAAATAGCTGCCAGAATTGAAAAACTGCCGCTGCGTGACGGTGATGCCTTCCAAGAGGGCGCCCTGCTGGTGCAGTTTGACTGCGCCCTGCTGGAGGCGCAGCTGCACAAGGCCGAGGCAGCGGCAGAATCGGCCCTCAGCGCCCTGCAGGTCAACAAGAAGCTGGCCGAGATGAATTCCATCAGCACCCTGGAACTGGATCAGTCAGCGGCAAAGGTCAAGGAAACCGAAGCAGAACGGTCGGCCATGCAGGTAACGGTCTCAAAATGCAGCCTGAAGGCCCCCTACAACGGCAGGATTGCCAAGCTGCATGCTGATCCCCACCAGTACCTGACACCGGGTAAACCGCTGATGGATATCCTTGACACCTCCACCCTGGAAGTTCGCCTGATCGTGCCTTCACGCTGGCTGGTCTGGCTGAAACCGGGCAGCCGTTTCACGGTCCAGATTGAAGAACTGGGAGGCCGCAGTTATCCGGCCCAGGTAAAACGGGTAGGCGCCAGGATCGACCCCTTAAGCCAGACCTTATCGATTGCCGGCGAGATTACCGGTGCCTATCCAGAACTGCTGCCCGGCATGAGCGGCTGGGCAAGCTTTGGCGGGGGCAGGCGTAAATGAGTGATGCACCGTCCGGGCAGG
Source organism: uncultured Geobacter sp. (assembly GCA_964648885.1). GTDB lineage: Bacteria > Desulfobacterota > Desulfuromonadia > Geobacterales > Pseudopelobacteraceae > Trichlorobacter. Next base: position 3,880 of record CAZYMK010000149.1, read on the forward strand.
TACTGGGCCTAAGCCTGCTTTTACAGCTGCAGCAACGGATACGCGCCTCCAAGACCCTTGATGAAGCCGCTTTTATTGCGGTAAATGAATCAAAACAGCTGCTGCAGTACCGCCAGGCAGCACTCTGGCTGCGCTCATCCGGGGTGGTTGCCCTGTCTGGTCTGCCGCTGCCTGAACGAAACGCCCCCTATCTCAACTGGCTGGTCGAACTGTTCCCTGCCCTGCCCTCCTTGCCGGCACCTGCTGTAGTCTCAGCCACCTCACTCCCCACCACTATCTCCGCAGACTGGCAGGAATGGCTGCCCGCTCACGGCCTGGCCATACCGCTTGCCCGACCTGAGGGTGATTTTTTCGGCATTCTGCTGCTGGCACGGGATGAGCCATGGCAAGAGGGTGAACTGGGGTTGGCAGCAGAGCTTGGCTCCATTTTCAGTCATGGCATTACCCTGCATCAGCGTAAGGAGCCGCTGCGGGAGAGGCTGCGGCTGACTGGAAAAAAACATTATCTGAAAACCGGTCTGGCAGTCGCACTGCTGCTGCTGCTGGTGCTGCCAATCCACCTTTCAGTACTTGCACCGGCCGAGGTGGTTGCCAAAGACCCGTTTCTGGTGCGTGCCCCGCTGGACGGCGTGATTGAGCAGTTCTATGTCAGGCCAAATCAGGAGGTACAGGCAGGCCAGCTGCTGTTTAACATGGATAAGACCGGGCTGCGGGCAAAGCTGGGCATGGCCCGCAAATCATTTGAAGTGGCAGCTGAAGAGTACCGGCAGGCGGCGGTACTGGCCCTGCAGGATGATCGCGGTAAGGTTGAGATGGCACCCCGGCGGGGCAGAATGGAAGAACGGGCCGCCGAGCTTTCCGGCACCGGCAAGCTGCTGCAGCGGCTTGAAGCAGTTGCCCCCCGAGACGGTATTGCCATCTTCAGCGACCCGACCGACTGGGTCGGCAAAGGGGTCAGCATTGGTGAAAAGGTGCTGCTGATAGCTGATCCATCCAAGGCAGAGCTGCTGATCAGGCTGCCGGTGGCCGATGCCATTGCATTGGAGCCCGGCACCAGGATCACCCTCTATCTGACCAACGACCCCCAGCATCCCCATGAAGCTCGCCTGACCAGTGCTGCCTTCCGGGCCGAAGTCATGCCGGGCGGGCTGGTCGGCTACCGCCTCAAGGCCGATTTCACTGACAGCACCCGGCTCCCCCGGATCGGGCTTTCAGGGGTGGCCAAGGTCTACGGCCAAAAGGTATCACTGGGGTATGCCCTGTTCAGGCGTCCGCTGACCGCCCTGCGTCAGTATCTGGGCTGGTAAAACCATTATGATGGCCGCCGCCGCACAGGCACTCCCCCAGCTGCGTCAGGAACTGGGCCTGTTTCCTGCCCCGCCCCAGCGGGACGGTTCACCGGTCTGGTCGCTGCATGACCCGGCAGCCAACCGTTTCTACCTGATCACCTGGGCCGCCTTTGAGATGCTTTCCCGCTGGCACCTGGGCAGCCCCCAGGCAGTGGCAACAGCCGTCAACCAGGAAACCACCCTGCAGGTTGATGAGCAGGATGTTGAGGCACTGGTGCCGTTTCTTGAAGGGCATTTCCTGACCGAACCCCGAGGGGCGACCACTACGGAAAGAATTCTGACCAGCCGCAGCAGGATGCGCAGCAGTTGGTGGCTCTGGCTGGTTAAAAACTATCTCTTCTTCCGGGTGCCGCTGGTACGGCCCCAGCGTTTTCTTGATCTGATTGCGCCGTTGGCCAGTATCTTCTTTACCCCGTATTTTCCTGCCCTGATGCTGCTGCTCGCCTGCAGCGGACTGTTACTGGTAGCACGACACTGGGATCAATTCATTCACTCCTTCACCGCCTTCAAAAGCCTGGAAGGGATCCTGGCACTGGCCATCACCATCCCGCTGGCCAAGATTATCCATGAACTGGGTCATGCCTGTGCTGCCCATCGTTACGGTTGCAAGGTGCCGGCCATGGGGGTTGCCTTTCTGGTACTGACCCCGATGCTCTACACTGATACCAACGAAGCCTGGAAACTCAGCTCACGCCGACAGCGTCTGATCATCGGCAGTGCCGGTATTCTGGCTGAGCTTGCCCTGGCTGTACTGGCCACCTGGGCCTGGCTGCTGCTGCCGGACGGTCCGGCCCGGGGGGCAGCCTTTTTTCTGGCCACCACCGCCTGGATCATGACCCTGGCCCTGAACGCCTCCCCGTTTATGCGCTTTGACGGCTATTTTATCCTGGCTGATCTGCTCTCGATCCCCAACCTGCACTCCCGTTCCTTTGCCTTTGGGCGCTGGTGGCTGCGTGAGGCTCTGTTCGGTTTTGGTGATCCTGAACCTGAAACCGTCACCCCTGGTCTGCGCCGCTTCCTGATCCTGTTTGCCCTGGCAGTCTGGCTCTACCGTCTGGTACTGTTTCTGGGAATTGCCCTGCTGGTGTACCACCTCTTTTTCAAGGCGTTAGGTATTGTACTGTTTGCCGTGGAGATCATCTGGTTCATTGCCCTGCCGATCAGCAGCGAGATCAAGGTCTGGATGCAGCGCCGCAGCGAGATCGGCCCCACCTCTCCGGCCCTGATCAGAACCCTGCTGCTGCTGCTCATCGGCCTGCTGCTGCTGCTGACCCCCTGGCAATCCACGGTACGGTCGCCGGCCATGCTGGGGGCTGCCCGTGAACAGCGTCTGGTGGCACCGGCAGCCGGCAGACTGGTTGCCTTTCCGGCAGATCTGCAAACCCCGGTCAAAAGCGGCGATCCGGTTGCCCGTCTGACCTCGCCTGACCTTGATCAGCGCACCCTGGAATCACTGCCCTCAGCGACCCTCAGCCGCTGGCAGGTCAACCAGCAGTCCTTTAACGAAGAGCTGCTCAGTCAGGGCCAGGTGCTGCAGAAAAAATTGCAGGGGGATACCGGTATTATCCGCAGCCTGCAAGGTGAAGAAGATCGGCTGATACTGCGGGCACCGTTTGATGGCACAGTTGTCTATAAAAATGAGGATGTTATGCCCGGCAGCTGGGTGGCGCCCCGTGAGTGGGTGGCCAGCGTGGCAGATCTGAGCAGAAACCGGATTGATGTCTATCTGGAAGAAAAGGATCTGAAGAGGATCAGACCTGACAACAAGGCCACCTTTATCCCGGATGCCCTTGAATACGGCTCCTTCAGCTGCACCGTGGCCGAGATCGACCAGGTCAGCATCACACCACTGGATGACCCGTCCCTGGCCTCTTCATATGGCGGGCCGATCGCAACCCAGCAGGACAGTCAGTATGAACTGACCCCGGTCTCCCCACGCTATCGGGTCAGGCTTGACCACTGTTCCCCTGCCACCGTACCGCCCATGCGTCTGCGCGGCGTAGCCCATCTTGAGGCAACCCGCCAGTCGCCGGCACTGGAACTGCTACGCCACGCCTGGATCACCCTGATCCGGGAAAGCGGGTTGTAGGCCGCTGTTTCATCCTCTTTTTATCAGGCCTAATCTGCAACAAGCGGTTGTCATCCTGTATTTTTCTGGTATCGTGTACAGCGTTTTAACCACTGTTATGCGGAGAATATTCATGGACTGCCAGGACACAGCAGCAGGCATCACCATCAACGACCAACTTCTGCTTGAAAAATGCCGCACCATTGAGCTGCTCAGCCAAGAGCTCTACACCCGTTTTGCCGAGATCTATGCCGATATCCCCGA
>CAZYMK010000150.1:0-7515 GCA_964648885.1 uncultured Geobacter sp.
GGGTTGATATCCACGGGGACACGGTCTTGACCGGCAAGGATATCGGCATCTGCTTCGGGGATTGAGACAACAAGACGGAGAGAGGAACACAACAGCATGAAACGACTTGCTATTTTGACCAGCGGTGGCGACTGCTCCGGCATGAATGCCGCCATCCGGGCTGCAGCACGCACCGCCATTGCCAACGATGTCGAAATGATCGGTTACCGTAAAGGGTACGCCGGTCTGTTAAAGAACGACTATATCGTACTTAATTCTTTGGCTGTTTCCGGTGTTCTGCAGCGGGGCGGCACCTTCTTGCAGTCGGCCCGCTCTGCAGAATTCCGCACCGATGAGGGTCGCAAACGGGCACTGGACAACCTGATGAAAGAGAAGGTGGAAGGGTTGATCGTGATCGGCGGTGACGGTTCCCTGACCGGCGCGCTGGCGCTGGACAAGCTGGGCTTTCCGGTGATCGGCATACCCGGCAGTATCGACAACGACATACCGTACACCGATATGTCCCTGGGGGTGGATACGGCCCTCAACAACATTCTTTATGCCGTGGACTGTATCAAGGACACCGCCTCATCCCACGACCGTGCCTTTATCGTGGAGGTGATGGGACGCAACTCCGGCTATCTGGCCTCCACTGCCGCCATTGCTACCGGCGCCGAGTTTGCCATCATCCCTGAAGTGGAGCTTGATCTGTCAGAGATGTGTCATCAGCTGCGCCAACGCTATGAAGAAGGGCGCACCAATGCCCTGATCATTATGGCCGAAGGCGCCGGGCACGCTGCCACCATTGCCGAAGGAATCAAGCACGCCATCGGCTTTGAAACCAGGGTGACCGTATTGGGACACTACCAGCGCGGTGGTGCACCAACGGTGTTTGACCGGCTGCTGGGAAGCCGCTTCGGTAAAAAATCGGTTGAGTTGTTGCTCTCCGGCACCAAAGGGGTGATGGTGGGACTGGCAGCCAATGCCCTGACCAGCACCCTGCTGGAGATGGTTGTCAACGGCGGCCAGAAAAGGCTGAACCAGGACCTGATGCAGATGGCTGATATTCTGGTGATCTGAGCATGCCCCGGCATCAGATGGACAGCCCCCTGCGCTCCACGCTGGTTACTGCTATCCGGCAGTTTGATCTCTGCCGGCCGGGAGATTGCATCATCGTTGCCGTCTCCGGAGGTGCCGATTCAGTGGCGCTTCTGGACCTGCTGGCAACCCTGCCGGATTTCCCCCTGCACCTGGTGGTGGCGCACCTGAACCACGGCCTGCGCGGGAGTGAAAGCGATCAGGATGAGCTTTTGGTACGACAGTTGGCTGCACAATACGGCCTTGCCTGTGAAACGGAACAGAGTGAGGTACGCGTTCTTGCCCGGCAGTTGCGCTGCTCGCTTGAAGATGCGGGGCGGACGGCCCGCTACGCTTTTTTCCAGCGCCTGCGCAGCAACCTTCAGGCCAACGCCATTGCGGTGGGCCATCACCGGGACGATCAGGCAGAGACTTTTCTGATCCGCCTGCTGCGAGGTTCCGGAACCACCGGGCTGGCATCCATGGCCCCACGAACCGCAACCGGTATCATTCGTCCGCTCCTGAACATCAGCCGCCAGGAATTGCAACGTTATTGTGCTGAGCGTCAACTCCCCTTCCGTGAAGACAGCAGCAACAGCGACCAAACCTTTCTACGTAACCGGATACGTCACCAGTTGTTGCCGCTGCTGGCCGGGTACAATCCGTCCATTTCCCAACAGCTGGCAACAACCGCCCACCTGTTGGGTGAAGATGAGACCCTGCTTGACCACTGCACAGGATCGGTGTTCAGCCAGCTTGTGCAGCAGGGCAGCGGCTGGATCGCCCTGAGCCGGTCGGGGCTGGCGGCCCATCCCCGTGCGCTGCGGCTGCGACTGTACCGACGGGCACTGCAAGACCTGCGGGGCAGCCTGCAGCTGTATGAACTACGCCACTTCATGCTGCTGGATGACCTGCAGCAACACAACCGGACCGGCGCCGTCCTTACGCTGCCAGACGACACAGAAGCCGTGCTGACCGGCAGTCATCTGCTGCTGGCACCGCACGCCGTCCTGCACCTGCCACCACTGCAGCCGACAACGCTACCGGGTCCGGGTCTCTTTGATCTCGGCAACGGCCTGAGTCTCACGATTGCCGTCACGGATGCACCGCCAGATTGGCAGCAGCTCCCTTCCACAACCTGCTTCGTAGCCCCAGAGCTGGCCCCTTTCCCCTGGACCGTACGAACCTACACGGCAGGGGAACGGCTGGATTTATTAGGCATGCAGGGCAGCAGACGGATTCAGGATATCCTGACCGACCTGAAGATTCCCCGTTATCTGCGGGCTGGCCTGCCCCTGATCTGTCACGGCAGTCAGCCGCTCTGGCTGGCCGGCATCCGACGCACGCGCCACGCCCTGGTAAGCGCCGCAAGCACCCAACACCTGCAGATCACCCTCTGCGGCACTGAAAAACTACCGCTTTTCATCTGATACCCTGGGCAAAACAGTCAAAACCCTTGTCGCTCTCCAGTGTTCTATGCTATTTTGGCTGCGTTTCACCTGAACCCAAAGACTGTTATCGTACTCTGTGGAGGTTACCGACTTGAACCAGTTTTCAAAGAATCTCGCCCTGTGGCTGATCATCAGTCTCATGATGATCATGCTGTTCAACATGTTTCAAAAGCCCCGTGTTGTTGAAGATCGCTTAAGCTTCAGCGAACTGATGCTCATGCTTGATGAAGACAAGATAAAATCGATTGTGATCCAGGGGAACGACCTTTCCGGTAAATATCTGGACAAGGATGGCAAGGAAAAGACCTTCCGTTCCTACAAACCAACCTTTGACGCTGACCTGACCAAAAAACTGCTGGATAAGAAAATCACTATTCAGGCCAAGCCTGAGGAAGAGCGTTTCTCTTGGTTCTCCATCTTCATCTCCTGGTTCCCGCTGCTGTTGCTGGTTGGCATCTGGATATTCTTCATGCGTCAGATGCAGATGGGGGGCGGCAAGGCCATGTCGTTCGGCAAGAGCCGCGCCAAACTACTGACCGAGGCCCAGGGCAAGATCACCTTCGAAGACGTGGCCGGTATTGAAGAGGCCAAGGATGAATTGCAGGAGATCATCGCCTTCCTGAAAGAGCCGAAGAAGTTCACCGCACTGGGGGGTAAGATCCCCAAAGGGGTGCTGCTGGTTGGTCCTCCCGGCACCGGCAAGACCTTGCTGGCCCGCGCTGTGGCCGGTGAGGCCGGCGTGCCGTTCTTCTCCATCTCCGGCTCCGACTTTGTGGAGATGTTCGTCGGCGTCGGTGCTAGCCGGGTACGCGACCTGTTCCTGCAGGGTAAAAAAAGCGCCCCCTGCATCATTTTTATCGATGAGATCGACGCCGTGGGCCGCCATCGTGGCGCTGGCCTGGGCGGCGGCCATGACGAGCGGGAACAGACCTTAAACCAGCTTCTGGTTGAGATGGACGGCTTTGAGTCCAACGAAGGAGTCATTCTGATTGCCGCCACCAACCGCCCTGATGTGCTTGACCCGGCCCTGTTGCGCCCCGGACGGTTTGACCGTCAGGTGGTGGTGCCCAGACCCGATGTCAAGGGTCGTGAGCAGATCCTTGGCGTACACGCCAAGAAAGTACCGCTCACACCTGAGGTCAACATGGAGACCATCGCCCGCGGCACCCCCGGCTTTTCCGGTGCCGACCTGGCCAACCTGGTAAACGAGGCAGCACTGCTGGCAGCTCGCCAGGACAAGACCTCGGTTGACATGCAGGATTTTGATGCTGCCAAGGACAAGGTACTGATGGGTGCCGAGCGCCGCAGCATGGTGATCTCCGACGAGGAGAAGAAGAGCACCGCCTACCATGAGGCCGGCCACACCCTGGTAGCCAAAATGACCCCCGGCAGCGATCCGGTGCATAAGGTTTCCATCATCCCGCGCGGTCGCGCCCTGGGCGTGACCATGCAGCTGCCGATTGAGGACAAGCACAGCTACAATCGCGAATCCCTGCTGGGCCGGATCGCGGTGCTGATGGGCGGACGGGCAGCAGAAGATCTGATCTTCAATACCTTTACCACCGGCGCCGGCAACGATATTGAGCGTGCCACCGAGATGGCCCGCAAGATGGTCTGCGAATGGGGTATGAGTGATCTGATGGGTCCGGTGTCGCTGGGCAAGAAGGATGAGTCGATTTTCCTGGGCCGCGACATGGCCATGCACAAAAACTTCAGTGAAGAAACCGCCATCAAGATCGATCAGGAAATCAAGCGGATCGTTGATGAAAGCTACCACCGGGCCATCACTATCCTGCGTGACCATGAGGATTCACTGCATCGACTCTCCCTCTGCCTGATCGAGAAGGAAAACCTGACCGGTAACGAGGTGGATGAGATCATTGCCGGCAACGGCCCGGTCTGTACCGGCAAAAAGCAGGAGCCGCCTGCTGCTGCTGTGGAGCCCACGGTTACAGAGGAGCAGAAACCGGTGGATATCCAGGCGTGATTCAGCAGGGACCTGAGGCCGGGGACCACGGGCCTGTCAAGGTACTGCGTTCCCTGTGCCTCAGCACCCCTGCTGCAGCCCGGCATGAGCTGGAGCGGATCGGCGTTGATCCGGCCGGCATCATCAGAATGCTTCCCAAACTGGAACAGCATGCCCTGCTGGTGCCCCGATTGAAGCCGGCTGCTGCCAACATTATCAAGCAGGAAATGCTGGCCCTGGGGGGTGATGCGGCGGTTGCCCGCGGTACCGTTGCCTGCTCCGTGCCGCACACCGATGTACTGTTGATCGGCACAGCCAAGCAGCTGAGCAGACTCTGCCGCAAACTGCACTGTCAGCCGTTCAGGCTGCAGCAGTTGTCAACTGAAATCCAGGCACTGCTTGGCCGCCTGCAAAACCCTGCCCCACACTGGACTACCTCCCGGCGTCACCTGATACTGGATCGCCCCCTGCTCATGGGGATCCTCAACGTCACCCCAGACTCTTTTTCCGATGGAGGGCAGTACAGCACGCTTGACCAAGCTGTTGCCCAAGCCCATGAACTGGTGGCACAGGGGGCAGATCTGCTGGATATCGGGGGGGAAAGCACCCGTCCTGGTGCACCCGCTGTTTCTGCGGAGCAGGAAGTTGCCCGAATCCTGCCGGTCATTGAAGCTCTGGCTGGAAAGCTACCGGTGCCGATCTCTGTTGATACCTGGAAGTCAGCGGTGGCTGATGCAGCACTATCTGCCGGGGCCGAGATCATCAACGACATCAGTGGCCTGACCTTTGATCCGGCCCTTGCAACTGTAGTTGCCAGACACCGGGCCGGACTGGTACTGATGCACACACGCGGCACACCCCAGCAGATGCAACAGAACACCAGCTATGATGATCTGTTGGGTGAGGTTGCACTATCGCTGCATTGTTCAGCAGCAACGGCTGAGGCAGCCGGCGTGCCAACCAGCCATATCGTGCTTGACCCCGGCATTGGCTTTGCCAAAAACACCGTCGGCAACCTGCAGCTGCTGCAACGGCTGCCTGAGTTGCTGGGACTCGGTTATCCGCTGCTGGTGGGCACCTCCCGCAAGTCGTTCATCGGCAAGACACTTGAGCGGGACGATCCCGCAGACCGTTTGTTCGGCACCGCAGCCACCGTAGCCATAGCAGTAGCCAAGGGTGCTCGCATCCTACGGGTCCATGATCTGCAAGCCATGCGGGATGTTGCCTTGATGACCCATGCCATCTGCACAGCCTGACCATCCTGAAGCAGAGAGTACTCCATGAACTGTCCCACTGACCTCACTGGACTCAGCGACAGCATTATCCTAGCTGCCCTGATCTATCTGTCAGCGTTGCTGATACGGCGTGATGTTGCCCTGCGCCTGCTGGTGGTCATGGCTGTGCTGGTTGCCGCCTCCCTTGCTGCACGACTAAGCGGCTTGCAGCCGTTGATCAGGGTACTGGACCTGCTTACCTTCTCCATGCCGGTGGTACTTGCCATTATTTTCCAGAACGATCTGCGCCGCACCCTGCTGGCCCTGGGCAAGCGCCGACAGTCCCCTGTTGTTACCGATGACAACAGCACGGTAGATGAAGTGCTGCATGCCCTGATGGGTATGGCTGAGCGCCGGATCGGCGCCCTGATCGTGGTGGTCAAGCACCAGCCGATTGAACATCTGATCCAGGTCGGTACTGATATCGATGCCAAGGTGACCAGCGAACTGCTCAACTCTATCTTTCTGCCCTATTCCCCCATTCATGATGGTGCCGTGCTGCTGCAACGGGGCAAGATAACCCGGGCCGGTTGTCTGCTGCCCCTCTCGCACAATCCTGATATCGCCAAAAGCTTCGGCACCCGACATCGGGCAGCCCTGGGACTTTCAGAGATGTCCGATGCGCTGGTGCTGGTGGTTTCAGAAGAGACCGGTAAGATTTCAGCGGTTCAGGATGGTACCATCCATTACGACATTGATCAGACCGAGCTGAGGAAAATCCTTAAAAAAGCCATGGAAATCTTGGCCGACCGTACAAACCAGGGAGTATGACTATGAAAAAACTGTTTGGAACCGATGGTGTTCGCGGTGTTGCCAACATCCATCCCATGACCACTGAAACCGCCATGCAACTGGGACGGGCAGCGGCCTACATCTTCAAGAGTACCCACGGAAAACGGCACAAAATCGTGATCGGCAAGGACACCCGCATCTCTGGCTACATGCTGGAAAGTGCCCTGGTGGCCGGTATCTGCTCTATGGGGGTTGACGTCCTGCTGGTGGGTCCGCTGCCTACCCCCGGTATTGCCAACATCACCAAGTCAATGCGGGCCGATGCCGGGGTCGTGATCTCGGCCTCCCACAACCTGTTCCAGGACAACGGCATCAAGTTTTTTTCAGCAGACGGCTACAAACTGCCGGACGAGATCGAGCTCAAGATCGAAAAGCTGCTTGATTCGAAAAAAATCGACGCCCTGCGCCCCACGGCCGATGAAGTGGGCAAGGCGTTCAGGATTGATGACGCTGCCGGCCGGTATATTGTCTTTCTCAAAAACACCTTTCCCCAGAACCTGGACCTAACCGGCCTGAAGATCGTGCTGGACTGCGGCAACGGTGCTGCCTACAAGGTTGCTCCGGCTGTTTTTTCAGAACTGGGGGCAGAGGTAATCGCCCTGGGGGTCAAGCCCAACGGCACCAACATCAACGCCGGCTGCGGCTCGCTGCACCCTGAGGTGATCAGCGAGGCGGTCAAAAGCCATCGTGCCGATATCGGCATAGCCCTTGACGGTGATGCTGACCGGGTGATTGTCTGCGACGAGTTCGGCAATGAAGTTAACGGTGATCAGATCATGGCCATCTGCGCCACGGACATGATTGCCCGTAAGCTGCTGAAGAAAAAAACCCTGGTTGCCACGGTGATGAGCAACATGGGGCTGGATATTGCCCTGCGCCGGGCTGGCGGCTCTATTATCAAGACTGCCGTGGGTGACCGCTATGTGGTGGAAGAGATGCGCAAAGGGGGGTATACTCTCGGCGGAGAGCAGTCAGG
>CAZYMK010000151.1:0-7476 GCA_964648885.1 uncultured Geobacter sp.
ATCATAGCCGGCCATTTCAGTACGTCCTGCTTGCGGCAATAAAGAAAAAAAACCGAGTTATCTGCAAACAGCTTTGCCTATGCATGTCAAACTCCATCAGGTTCCGAGAATCAACCGGTTGAACAGACACCGTGCTATCGGGTATAGATATACCAGCCTTGTGCAAACTTGCAAGAAGGAGGTGGCTGTCATGCCCCAGGAAGCGCTTTGTTTTGAACAGCTGCCCCAGCAAACGGTCCGCTGCAGCCTCTGTCGGCACCGCTGCACCATCCCCGAGGGAAGGCGCGGCTTCTGCAGGGTGCGGGAAAACCGTGGGGGGACACTGCACAACCTGACAGCAGGTCTGCTGGTGGCCGAGCAGGTTGACCCGATTGAAAAAAAGCCACTCTTCCATCTGCTGCCCGGCAGCCGCTGTCACTCGGTGGCATCGGTCGGCTGCAACTTCCGCTGCTTGCACTGCCAGAACGCCACCATTGCCCAGTATGATGACCAGAGGAGCGGACACCTTCCCGGCCGGGCTGTCACGCCTGAACAAACGGTTACCACTGCGCTGCAGGCCGGATGCCGTTCCATCGCCTTTACCTACACCGAACCAACGGTCTGGTTTGAATATGCCCTGAAAACCGCAACACTGGCTGCAGATGCCGGTCTATACACAATCTTTGTCACCAACGGCTACATCACACCTGAGGCCCTGGCCATGATCACGCCGGTGCTGCATGCTGCCAATATCGACCTGAAGGGTTTTTCCGACGATTTTTACCGCCGCGTCTGCGGTGCCCGACTGGACCAGGTGCTGGAAGGAATCCGCGATTACCGCAGGCGCGGTATCTGGATTGAAATCACCACCCTGATCATTCCGGATGAAAACGACGACCAGCAGCAACTGGACGACATAGCCCGCTTTATTGCACAGGAACTGGGACCGGATACACCCTGGCATATCTCACGCTATTTTCCGCAGTACAGGATGCAGCAACCGGCCACCCCCCGGCAATCGCTTGACAGAGCCTTTGAGGCCGGTACCAGAGCTGGTCTGCACTATATCTACGAAGGCAACCTGAATAACGGGCGAGAGCAGACAATCTGCCCGTCCTGCGGTCTGACCGTCATCAGCCGATCCGGCTACAACGTCACAGGCACCAACCTGAAGGATGGCGCCTGCGCCCGGTGCGGCAGACAGATTGCCGGGATATGGGGCTGAAAGAAGCAGGGTCAAGGCCACGCACTGAGCCTGTTGAAGTGGGCAAGAAATGAGGAATGAGAGAAGAGGAATGAGCGATGTATGAAAAGATCTATGATGCGCCGTTAGTGCAGGGGGCGGAGCTGCCGTTTCAGTTACCGGCCTGGATTGCCACGGCGCCGTTTGAGGAGTTGCTGGGAATGCGTATTGAAGAGGCGCAGCACGGCAGGGCGGTGCTGACCATGCCGTTCAAGGCAGCGCTCTGTCAGGGTAAAGGGCTCATGCACGGCGGGGCAGTGGTCTCACTGGCAGACACGGCCCTGGCCATGGCGATCAAGAGTCTGCTACCGGAAGGGACTGATTTTGTCACCACCAGACTGGATCTGACCTTTCATGCACCGGTCTGCTGGGGCACGGTCCGTGCTGAGGCCCGGGTGGTCAGCCAAGATGACCGTACCATTGAGGGAATGACCGAGATCATCACTGCAGAGGGGATCAAGGCAGCAACCTTCACGGCCACTTTCAAGATACGGCGACCACGATCCATCAGCTGATCCCCAGCCGTTTCATCTTCTCCACCAGGGTAGTCCGGTTCAGTCCCAGCAGGGCTGCGGCCCTGGCCTTGACATTGCCTGACATCTGCAGCGCCTTGATAATCAACTTCCGTTCCAGCTCTTCCAGGGCGCCAGGCATGTCGATGCCGTCGGGCGACAGTTCCAGACAGATTCCCCGTTGCGGCTGCAGTGCCTCAGACATCTCACCCGGCAGGTCGTCAACACCGATCAGGTCATGCTCGGTCAGCGCTGCCAGACGCTCCACCAGATTCTCCAGTTCCCGCACATTACCGGGCCAGCGGTACCGTTCAAGGGCATCAAGGGCCGGCTTGCCAACCGTCATCACCGGTCGCCCCATCAGCCGACAGATTTTTTCCATAAAATGGCTCACCAACGGCAGCAGGTCTTCACGCCGCTCTCTGAGGGGCGGCAGATTGACCGGGATGACATTCAGACGATAGTACAAATCCTCCCTGAAGCTACCCAACCGCACCTGCTCTTCAAGGTCGACATTGGTGGCCGAGATAACCCGCACATCCAGCTTGATCGTCTTGGTGCCCCCTACCCGCTCCACTTCCTGCTCCTGCAGCACCCGCAGCATTTTTGACTGCAGCTGCATCGGCATGGTGCCAATCTCGTCCAGAAAGATCGTACCATGATTGGCTGCCTCAAACTTGCCCACCTTGTCACGCACCGCACCGGTAAAGGCACCTTTGGCATGGCCAAACAGCTCGCTTTCAAGCAGAGTTTCCGGAATAGCGCCGCAGTTGACCGCCACAAAGGGATGTGACTTGCGTCGGCCGTTGTAGTGCAGCGCCCGGGCAACCAGCTCCTTGCCGGTGCCCGACTCCCCCAGAATCAGAACCGTGGAATCGGTTTTGGCAATCCGCTGCATCCGTTCAAAGACCCGCTGCATGGCAGGCGAACCGCCGATGATGTTCTTGAATTCAAAACGGGTCTGCAGCTGCTTGCGCAGATACACGTTTTCCAGGGTCAGACGCTGCTTTTCCCGGGCCTTGGCAATAACAATCTTCAGCTCTTCAAAGTTTACCGGTTTGGTGATGTAATCAAAGGCCCCTTCTTTCATGGCCTGTACGGCTGTTTCAGCCGAGGCATGGCCGGTAATAACCACCACCTCCAGCTCCGGAGCCACCTGTCGGATCTCACGCAAGATCTCGATACCACTACGATCCGGCAGAAACAGGTCCACCAGCACCAGATCAGCACGCCCCTCTTTAACCAGTGCAATACCGTCAGCACCATCCCCTGCCGACAGGGCGGCATAGCCGGCCTTTTTCAGCAGAAGCTCCATCACCTGACGGCCTGGCTCGTCGTCATCAATAACCAGTATCCGTATCTGTTCGCTCATGGCCCCCATCCGGCTGCAAAAGAATGGGTGCGACTATCGCACAGTGCTGCAACCGCTTGCAATGATTTCATACCGTTTCAGGGTGATTCTATGCTAGGTTGCAACAGTTTACAGACTTTGGAGCAGCCATGGACAATCAAAACACGCCAAAAGCAGAAGCCAAACAGGACGGCCAGCGCTTTTATCATGCACAAACCGGCTGGCAGCTGATCTTAAGCCTTTCCAGCGATGAAATGGAATGCAAGGCACACCTGGAACTGAAGCCGGAAGGTTCGGCACCGGGTATCGATGAGATCAAGGGACTGCTGGCTGCTGACGGCATCTGTGTCGGTGTTGATGATGCAGCGCTGGAACGTCTGCTGGCCGAGGTTCGACCCGGCAAAAGCGCCACCGGCCTGGTGGCGTGCGGACTGCCGGCCAAACCGGGTGATGATGGCCGACTGGTCTACAGCTCTGAAACAGACAACGGTGAAGCAGCCAAAAGCGATGCGGCTGACCAGTCCCCTGCAGAACAGCAGGTTGATTTTCGCAACGTCCAGCAGTTTATCAATGCTGAGCCTGATCAGGAGATCGGCAGAATTCTCTCCCCCACCTCCGGCACACCGGGCAGGACCGTGCGCAACAAGCCGATACCGGCAGAGCCGGGCAAAGCACTGCAGCTCAAACTGGGTCAAAACGTCCGGGCAGGTGGTGAACATGGTGAACTGCTGTTTGCCGAGCTGCATGGCCGGGTCAAGCTTGACGGCGATACGATTCAGGTAGTTGAGGAGTATCTGGTTGACGGTGACGTTGATTTCAGTATCGGCAATATTCGCTTTAACGGTTTTGTGGAGATACGGGGCGATGTGCTGGACGGCTTTCAGGTCAGCGCCAGCAAGGGGCTCAAGATCACCGGCAATGTCGGTGCCTGTCGGCTGATCTCCCACGGCAGTATCGAGTTCTGCGGCATGGATGCCCAGGGCAAGGGCAGCATCCTCTGCGGCGGTGACTTGCATGCCCAGTTCATCCATGACTGCAGTGTCGAGTGCTGGGGTAACCTGCAGGTTGCCGTGGAACTGCGTAACTGCTCCATCCACTCCCGGGCGGCCATCATCACCGGACAGCTGGCAGGTGGTCAGTATGTGGCCCTGGCCGGTATCGAGGCCAAACGGCTGGGAGCCCCCTCAGCGATCAAGACCCACCTGCACAGCGGTGTTGACTACCACGATCTTGATCGGATGCAGATTTTGCTGAAACAGCTGGAAGAACTTCAGGAAAAGATTGGCCGGACCAAAGAGATAACTGTCCTCAACCAGCTGGGGACTGAAAAGCAGCGCCTGATGGCAGCCATTGTCGAGGTACGCAACCGCCGTCCGTCCGGTTCAAACGCCAAGATCAACGTCAAAGACCGTATCCACGAAGGGGTAACCATCTGTCTGGGCTCCGCAGTGGAGGAGTTTTCCCGCCAGGAAGAGGGGCCGGTCAGCCTGATAGAAAACAGCCGAGAGGGGGGCCTGCGGCGCCTGAGCCTCAGCAGCCTTGACGTAGCAGCCCATGAACTTGAACAGGCCTGGCTGGCCCGTCAGGAACAGGAACGGCAGCAGCAGGAAGAGGCTGCGCAGGAGCAGCAGACTGAAGAAGATCAGACGGAAGAAAAGCCCGAAGGTTAGCTCACCACCACTTCAATCGCCTGCTCAAGCCCAGCCATCAGCAGATCAAGCTCCTGCCTGCTTATGGCCAGCGGCGGAAACACCACCACCGTATTTCCCAGGGGGCGCGAAAAAACACCGTGCCTGCGTGCCTCCTGGCAGACCCTGATACCGCGCTTCTCCTCCCACGGGTACGGCTCTCTCGTTACCTTGTCTTGCACCAGCTCAATACCGGCAGCCAGACCGCACTGACGCACGTCACCCACCTGGGGATGGGCTGCCAGCCGCTTCAGCCACTGTCCAAGCTGACTACTGCGTTCCTGCACCGACTCCAGCAGCCGGTTCTGCTCAAACAGCTCCAGACTCTTCAATGCCACCGCACAGGCCAGGGGGTTGCCGGTAAAGGTATGGCCGTGAAAAAAGGTCTTCAACTCGGCATAATTGCCCAAGAAAGCCTGATAGATCGTTTCAGTGGCCAACGTGGCGGCCAGCGGCAGGTACCCGGCGCAGAGCCCCTTGGAGATCGCCATGATATCAGGAGTCACCCCTTCATGCTCACAGGCAAACATCCGGCCGGTCCGCCCGAACCCGGTGGCCACCTCATCGGTGATCAGCAGCACACCATGCTGATCACACAGCTGTCGCACCCCCTTAAGATAGCCGGCAGGGTGCGCCAGCATCCCGCCTGCCCCTTGCAGCATCGGCTCCAGTATCATGCCGGCCAGATGACCTTGATGCGCAATCATCAACTGTTCCAGGGCGTTCAGACAGACCATGCCGCAGGTAGCCGGATCGTTCTTGCCCAGCGGGCAACGGTAGCAGTAGGGTGCCGGGGCCTCAACCGTTGAGAACAGCAGCGGCCGGAAGGTTTCGTGGTAAATGGCGACACCGCCGACACTCATGGAGCCGATGGTGTCGCCATGATAGGCATGCTGCAGGCGAATAAAGCGGCTGCGCTGCGGCTCACCCTTGTGGCAGTGGTACTGATAGGCCATCTTCAGCCCCACCTCCACCGCCGTGGAGCCGTTATCCGAATAAAACACCTTGGTCAAGCCGGTGGGAGCAATCCCGATCAGACGTCTGGCAAGCAGGATCGACTGTTCACCAGCCAGCCCCAGCAGCGTGGCATGTTCCAGCCGGGCCGCCTGATCAGCCAGCGCACGGTTCAGCTCGGGGTGGCAATGGCCATGTACGTTGGTCCACATGGAGGCAACACCGTCAAGATAACGATTGCCGTCAGAATCAATCAGCCAGCACCCCTCGCCCCGCACAATCACCAGCTGCTCATCAGACAGCCAATCCTGCATCTGGGTAAAGGGATGCCAGACATACTGCTTGTCCCAGGCACGCAGCTGGGCAGTCGTAAAAGGGGTCATAAGCGTTTCCCTCAATCGGAAAAAGTTTGGTAGCGTAGAAAATAGGAGACCTGAGCAAAAGTAAACGAAATGCCCTCCGATATGGTATTTGAATTGTTGCGCAAACCAAAACCAAAAAAGGAGGGCATTATGGGAGAACTCCCACAAACCGGAAGTATCACGCTCGACTTCGAGAGTCAATTCCGAGTTACTCTTACCAGCAGTGATTTTGCCACTATCATGAAGGCATTCTTGCTGCTTTTGCCCCAGTTTATGGAAGACTTTTTTCAGAAGGTACTGGTTGGTTTTGCCGAATATGAGTTGAGCTTGCCGCAGAAGTCCTTTGCTTGCACGTGCTGTGGCAATGACTGTGACTTCGTCTGGAAGACGCGACATGGTAAGGCAACGACCATTCTTACCTGGTTTCGGTGGATTACGCTCCGGCAACTTCAGGTGTTATGCAAGCGTTGTGGTCACAAGCAATATATCACCCGCACTCTGCTCGGCATGAAACCGAAACAGAGAATTCCGGAGATTACCCGCCGCAAACTGGCACTGATGGGGGCGCTGACCTCGTATCGGGTATCTGCCAAGATCGGCCAGATGTTCGGCTGGGCTGTGGATAAAATGACCATCTGGAAGTCCGTGCAACAAATCGGTCAGCAGATGGAGTTCCTTCTTGATGAGAATGAAAAGCCTCGTGGCGAAGCGGATGGCACCGGAATCGGCATCACCGGCATTGCCAAACGAGGCAAGGAACTGAAGGTCTTTATGCAATACAAGAAAGGTGGCGGCATCAGGATTGCCGGTCTTGATATAGGCCCCTATAACGGCTCCTGGGAGAAGCTGTTTCGTAAAAACCTGGAGATTATCAAGAAATTCAAGACGCCCTTTCTCCTGGTGACTGATGGCGACACTGCGATCTTCGACAGCCTGAAAGAAAAAGTCAAAATTCTGATCCAGCGATGTTTATGGCATATTCCTTATCAGGCGAAGTATGTCCTCTGGAAAGACAAGGTTGCCCGTAAAAGTGCCGACTGGTTGCATGTCCTTGCAGAACTCATGGAGATTACGGCTATTCGTTCTTTGGTAGACTGTCCTGAGACGATCCAGGCTATGATCACCTCAAAAAGAACACGATTGGACCAAGTTATCGAGTTTTGCCGTCAGAAGAACTATTCTCATATGGTGTCATATCTGGAAAACGCCCGTGGCGATATGTTTACAGCTTTGGAAAACCGTCTGAACGGGAAGACGACCAGCAGAGTCGAACGAGTCATGCGAACAGTCAACATGAGGGTGAACATTAGCAAATGGAGCACAGAGGGTGCGTTGAACGTAACCAAGGTTCGTCTTGGTTACTATTACAACGGATTTGACGCATGAC
>CAZYMK010000152.1:0-7422 GCA_964648885.1 uncultured Geobacter sp.
TATAACCCAGCGCAAGGAGCAGGAGAGAACGCTGTACCGGCAGGCACATTATGATGAACTTACGTCACTGCCCAACCGCAACTTGCTCACGCAAAAGGTTATGACTGCCATCGCCAATCAGACACCTGGGTGTGAGCAACTTGTGCTGATGCTGCTTGATCTTGATAACTTTAAGATGATTAACGATACCCTGGGCCATTCAACAGGCGACAAGCTGCTGTCAAAAGTCGCCGAACGTCTGGCAGGTTGTGTTGTTCCCGGCGATACCGTGGCACGCCTTGGTGGTGATGAGTTTGCCATAATGCCTAAAAAAAGGAGTGATGAAGAGTTCTGCCCGGAACGACTGGCTGAGCAGATAATGGCCAGCTTCACTGAACCGTTTACCCTGCAGGGGCAGGAAGTTTTCATCACCGCAAGCATGGGGATTGCCTGTTATCCGGAAGATGGTGACAGCATGGAAACCTTGCTGCGTAACGCAGATGCTGCCATGTATCATGCAAAGCAGAAGGGACGTAACCTGTACGAATGTTACCAGCGTGGACTGAGCAGCAGGATCCGTGACCGTCTTGCCATGGAAACCCGGTTACGACGGGCACTGGAACGTCAGGAATTTCTGGTTTACTACCAACCGCAGCAGGATCTGGCCACTGGAGTTGTCGTAGCCTTTGAGGCGCTGCTGCGCTGGAAGCCCGAGGGTGGAGCGCTGATTGCGCCGGTTGACTTTATTCCTGTGCTTGAGGAAACAGGGCTCATCATTCAGGCAGGTGAATGGGTGCTGCACGAAGTATGCAACCAGGTAAAACAATGGAACGATGCCGGCATGACCCTCCGTCATGCCTCTGTCAACGTCTCGTTCAGGCAGTTTCAACGACCAGACATCGTAAAACGTCTGCTCTCGATTATCAGAGACAGCGGCGTCAACCCGTCCTGCATCTGTCTTGAACTGACCGAGAGTATTATGATGGAAGATCCGGAGGGCACCCTGCACAAGCTGAATGAGCTGCAGGCAGCCGGTGTTTCGCTTTCGATAGATGACTTTGGAACAGGCTATTCATCATTAGCCTACCTGCGCAGAATGCCTCTGAATGAGCTGAAGATTGACCGGTCATTCATCATGACGTTGCCTGAAAGCAATGCCAGCCTTGTTACGACGATCTTGGTCATGGCGCGCAGCCTTGGGCTGAGAGTGGTTGCAGAGGGGGTAGAAACAGCAGGACAACGGGAATATCTGCAGCAGCATGGCTGCGAATCAATGCAGGGGTATCTTCTGAGCCCACCGGTTCCGGCTGCTCAGTTCGCATCTATCATCAGCAATAGCGGCTGCATCATCCTGCCTGCACCTGCGGAACAGACAACAGCTGAAGGCACAGAGCCGGCCGTTTAAAAACAGGCCCCTGCCGGCAAAACCGGACAGGGGCCTGTTGATCATGCCTGCCAGGTGCCGTAGTGGACAAAAGCATCCAATGCCTTGCGTGACGGCCCGCCCTTGGACTCGCCTGCCGGATACCCCAGGGGAAAGAGCCCCACCACCTTGATGTTCTCAGGGATACCGAGCAGCTGCTTTAACTGGGCTTCATGGAACACCCCCACAAAGACAGATGCAAGCCCCAGATCATGGGCTGCCAGCATCAGGTTCTGCGTTGCAATCCCCATATCGGCCATATAGTACGGCTGGTCATGGAGGCTGCCGGACCGGGCCGGATCAGCGCAGGCAACGATCACCACCGGCGCTTGAGCCAACGCCTTCTGGGCCGGGTTTGATTTATAGCCGTAGGTAGAAAAGAACGACTCCACAAAGGAAAGGTCGCTGATCTTTTCGCGCACCTCCTGGTCAGTCACCACCACCAGACTCCAGCATTGCAGGTTTGACCAGGAAGGGGCCTGCTGGACCGCTTCCAGTATCTGCTGCAACTTCTCCGGCTCAACCGGCTGATCGGCATATTTGCGGACGCTTCTTCTGGTTCTGATCGCCTCCAGTGTTTCCATGCTTCCTCCCTTCAGGTCAGTCGTGATAGTCCCCCTGGTTGTAGTGCTGTCCTCTGCCTGGCCACCGGCGTTCAGCCGCTTCGGCACTCAAAGGCAGGGACAGACTCCCGGAACGGCAGGATAGTACCATAGCAGATGGTTCAGCACAAACCGTTCTGACTGGTCAGCATCCTTGACTTTTCAGCCCCTGAAGGCTATCGTTTGACATCCTATTTTTTGAAAGCACTGGTGTCCTCATGCAAGAACTCACCTCCCGTCAGCAGCAGGTACTGGAATTTGTCCGCCAGTTCCGTGAAGAACAGGGCTGCCCACCTTCATTGCGTGAAATATCCGACCATATCGGCACCAAGGGGACCGCAACCGCACTGGCGCACCTGGAAGCGCTGAAACGCAAAGGCTTTATCTGCCGCCGTGAAGGCTCGCGCGGCATCGCCCTCACCTTCAAGGCAGGCATGCCGGTGCCGGTACCGGTCATCGGCACCGTACGCGCCGGTCTTCCTGAACTGGCGGTTGAGGATATTCAGGGGCATATCACGGTTGATCCTGCCTGGCTGAAAGGTACCAGCGACTTTCTCCTGCGGGTCAAAGGTGACAGCATGGTTGAGGCCGGTATCTTTGATGGCGACCTGGCCCTGATCACCCCCCAGCAGAGCGCTGAAAACGGCCAGATTGTGGTTGCCCTGATCGACGGGGAAGCCACCCTCAAGCGGTTCTACCGTGAAAACGGCTGCATCCGCTTTCAGCCGGAAAACAAACATCTGTTGCCGATTGTCGTCCGCTGTGGCGAGGCAGACACCATGGTAGTCGGCAGACTGCTCAAGACCATCCGCACCTTTGATTAACGGTATCTCGGCAAACGCCACCTGCGACAACGCACAATCAGTTGAATTTCAAGTTAAATGGGGTATAAATACATCGCATCTGAGAACAGACGCGACAAGCCGCTTCAGGAAAGAACGTTTATGAATACGTCGACATCTTCAACACATGTGCCGCCAGACGTCATGCAGGTTCTTGTTGAAACCAAGCACCGCTTGTTGCAACTGTACGCCACACGCATGAAAAAACTTATCCTGTTCGGGTCGTACGCCCGGGGAGATTACACGCAGGGATCGGATCTTGATCTTCTGTTATTACTCACTGACCTGCCTGACCTGACAACGGAGCGCAATCGCTACCTTCCGGTTGCTTGCGATCTTTCGCTCAAATATGACACCCTGATCTCTATTGTGCCAATGGACTATGCGACCTACAAAAAATCAAAAACACCCCTTATCTTAAACGTACGCCGAGAGGGGCTCACACTATGAACCCTGCCATAAGGGGCTTACTTGACAAGGCGCAGCAAAGCACCGAGGCCGCACAGTCTCTCCTGGCTGACAACTACGTTGATTTTTCTGCAAGCAGGGCATACTACGCCATGTTTTACGCGCTGGAAGCGCTCCTTCTCACCAAAAACCTCTCCTTTTCCAAACATTCGGCAGTCATTGCAGCATTCGGCAAGGAATACATCAAGTCAGGTATTTTAGATGCCCGTTTTCACCGTGCGGTCATAGACGCGTTTGACCTTAGAAATGCAGGTGATTACGGGACGATGCATGCAGTTAGTGCAGAGCTTGCCAGTCAAACCATTCAAAACGCCAAAGAGCTGATACACGCTGTTTCGTCACATATTGAAGGCCTGCAACGTCCCAAAGGCTTCACCCTGGTTGAGCTGGCGGTTTCGCTGGTGGTAATCGGTCTGCTGATCGGGCTGGGGGTTGGCATGGTGGGACCGCTGATGACTGCCATCAAGGTGCGGGAGAGCAAGGAAAACCTGGGTGGGGCGGTGGAATCTATTAATAGCTGGGCGGCGGGGAATAATCATCTGCCTGATATGACCAACTCAAACTTCAAAACAGTCGTAAAAACACCTGCGGATAGTTGGGGCCGTGACTTTATTTATTTGTATGACTGTCTTCTTGCATCAACAAACCCCTCCTCACCACTCACGACAGATACTATTCAGTGCTCTGGTGCATCTCCATCTTTTTCAAAAGATACAATCTGCGGAAGACGTACCACTCGAATCAATCTTGTCACAGATCAAGGCTCCACCGTTAATAATGTAGCCTATGTAATGTTTAGTCTTTCTGAAGATGCCTCTGTTGACACCCGGATGACCGGCACACTCAATAACCCTGCACTTACTGTAGGCCCTTCCAATCCGGCTATACTCAACAATACACTTATACCAAATTCTGGTTTTGTAACCCCAACAGCACCAGCAACAACAGCCACTATCACACTTAATGCAAATAATAACGACCTCGTCCGCTGGGTAACACTGGATGAACTGCGAACAAAGGTGGGCTGCCAGGGTGCGCAACTGCGGATTGTGAATAATGAGTTGCCATTCGGGTATGCTACGTCTCCCTACGCAAGCACAGTAACTGCCGATGGCGGTGTTCCTTACTCAAGCGGTGGTAAGTACAGATGGTGCATTGAAGGAGTAGCACCGGCTGGCAATACTTTACTTTTTAGGAGCACAGCCAACACCGCCATACCATTCAGTGCTAACTGTAAAACTGCTTTGCAGGAGTCATCTTGGATTCAGTCAGACGCACTCGTTATTTCTTTGGCTACTTTTGCTGGCAATACCGAC
This sequence comes from uncultured Geobacter sp., assembly GCA_964648885.1. Classification (GTDB taxonomy): domain Bacteria; phylum Desulfobacterota; class Desulfuromonadia; order Geobacterales; family Pseudopelobacteraceae; genus Trichlorobacter. Next base: position 4,631 of record CAZYMK010000152.1, read on the forward strand.
TCGACAAACATCTATGCCTGCACCTTGAGTCATACCGCTGCTACTGACAATAGGCCAACGAGCGGCACTAACTGGTCACAATACTGGAAGTTAATCGGTACAACGGCAACAGTAACACCAACAGCGACTTGGACGTCAGGCACATCTTATGCTCCTCCGCCATCAACTAACAGCTTTACAATTTACGTCAGAGACAATGGTGATACAACGGTTGCTACCCTTCCCAATGTTGATAACGACAACATTGCCTCAAAAACTTTCGTCCTCACCATCAATCCATAGTGCGGTTAAACCGTCTCACGCAACGGCGCGACGACGCAACGAAGGCACTACAGCACCTTAATCTCCATTGCTCCGGGTTTCAGCAGCCTTTCCTCTGCGCCTTTGCGGCTTGCCTTTGTTTTTCTCTGCGTTAAAACGTTTTGCAGACCTTTACCAGAGGCACCTGGCAAATTTGCTAGACACGTCTAGCAAAAAAAACCTACTATCATCCCCATGCAGACCTTCATACCATCATTCGTCACACCATTTGAACAGGCAGCTCAGTGAACCTTCAACGTGTATTCAGAGAACATTGAACTGTTTTGTAACGATCCAGCCCTGTTTTTGAATACGCTCTCATAATGGACCGCACACAAAGGACATTGGCCATGCTATCGCCCTTCATTCGCTCCCGCTCCGGTGTCACTCTTTTGAATATAGCCCTGCTGCTGGTGCTGATCGGCGGGCTGGTTATAGCCGGTTACGCCATGATGGGACCGATCATCAAACGGGGCAAGATTACCGACACCAAGACGACGATTAACAGTGCAGTGGATGCGATTATCAGCTGGAGCGTTGCGCGGGGCCATATACCGGGGACTGTTGCCGAGTTTAACGAGGCGAGTGTTAATCAGTATGATGCGTGGGGGAGAAAGCTGCGCTATTTATATGATGTAGGGCTCTCTACGGTTTCAAGCACTAACGAAATATGCAGTCGCAACTCAACTGCTTTTCGGATAAATGGCGATGACATAGCTTTTGTTGTACTCAGCCTCGGTGATGACTACACTTTCACCTCGTCATGGGATGGATACCCACCACTTAATGATGATGATAGCGTTATAATTCATAAGACGAATAAAACATTTCCAGACCAGAATAGCGCATCTTTAGAATCACCAGACATCTATCGTACGGTAACCCTCAATGAATTAAAGGCAAAAATAGGATGTTTTGGCCAAACGGGCGGACGGCTACAGATTATAAACAATGAGCTTCCCAAGGCCTGCACGAACACAAGCTACAATGCTTCTCTCTACGGCACCGGTGGAACACCTTATATTGATCCTCCATCAAGTTATAATTGGGTTTTAACGAGCAATCCAAATGCATCCTGGCTAACTCCCGCAAGCACTACAACCACAAAAGCGGCATCTCTTCTGCTTGGTGGTACTGCCCCAGCAGCAGCAACAAGTTACACAATAACGGCAACTGCAACTGATTCACAAGGGACTACGGTAAAGCGCAGTTATAACCTTAACGTTGTATCATGCGACACCGGCGGTGGCGGCGACACCGACGGCGGCACCGGCGATCCTGATGACCCCATCACCTTCAATCCGCCAGGCACCACCGTTGAGGACAACTGGAATGGTGGGGATATCAGCGACCAAGGCACCAACAGCACTGACGACCCCAGCGGCAAGTTCAATATGACCGTGGTTGACGGTGGGATCAGCACCATCAGCATCCAGAACGGCAGTACCAGCAGCTGCATCTGGTACCAGCGGCCTCTCTCGTTGACCGGCAAGAAGCTACGCGCGTATTTCACCTACAGTATGATAGAAGGTGCTGGTTTTGCGTTTGCTCTGGTACCGGCAACACCTACGCAGACAACTATTTCAAGCTGTGATGAGACATCAGACCTGGGCCTTGGGTCAAAGATTCTTACCACTGAACCTTTAAAAAACAGCGGGCTTGAAACACTGGCGGGAGCTGAATTCAAGGTAAACAATATTACTACAGGGACTGGACTTGCATCGAATTGCATAGCGATTATTTTACCTAAAGCTCAAGATTCCACCTGTACGTTTACAACCGGCAACGGCACCAACAGCTGGCAGACCGGCAGCACGATCTACCATGTCCGTGTAGAGCTTGATACCACGGTAACACCATATACCTATAAAGTATGGCTGATGGCCAATCCTGATGCAGCAACACTGACCAATCTGCAAAATCTTGATGCCGCCTATACCGGAGGTAGTCCGACCCCCATCACCAGAACACTGACCGCTGATCAGATTGGTGATTTGAGCAGATTTTTCCTGGGATTTACTGCGGGACAGCATGGCAACGGCAGGATCACTCTAACGCTGAATGACTTGAAATTCGCGTTGTACTAATCTGATGCGCCTCTTAACCCTGCACAGCCTGCTCCTTCTGGCCGGTATCGCCCTGATCATCCTGGGCTACCGGCTGCTGGCCGTGCCGCCTGAGGCCGATCATCTGGAGATGCTGGAGCGTGCCAAAAGCGGCGTGCTCTCGGTTGTTGGCGGCAGTACCTGCGTTATGCTGTGGCTGGCAAAGCGATAGGCCAGCCCCCCTGCCCTACCGTTCCTGCCTGCGCAACTCTTCAATAGCAGTGTGATCTTCCAGATAGTCAGCCAGCTTGAGAAAATCGGTGCGGGGATGGCTTTTGCCGCGCTGTTCGGAAAAGGCCAACTGGGGCTTGGTGCCGTCAATCAGGTGGAAGCCCCAGTACTGCAGGGTGGTGCTGAAGCGGATCACGGCATCATCGGGGTGGATAA
>CAZYMK010000153.1:0-7402 GCA_964648885.1 uncultured Geobacter sp.
CCTTCTTTCGGCCCGACCTGGTCAAGCTGGCCCTGTCCGGCGGTTCCCTGCAGGGGTACCGCACCCTGGCTGAGATCAAGCAGCCTCCCCGGGTCAGCATCGTTCAGACACCTAGGATTTCAGCCGCCGAAGAATTCAAGCTTACTGTGAAGCTGGAAGAGCAGGGTGGCGGTATCGGTGATGTGCGACTGTTTCTGAACGGCTCGGCAGTGCTGTTGGATAGCAGCCGTTCCTTGAAGGCAGTGCAGAAGGACAACAGCGGCGCTGTGTATCGCAACTACACCCTCAAACTTTCCCCCGGCAGCAACACCGTCCGGGCGGTTGCCTTCAATGCCCACAACTCCATGCAGAGCAACGAGGCGCTCCATCAGGTGCAGGCCAGCTTTGCCGTACTCCGCAAACCGACCCTGCACGCCCTGGTGATAGGGATACAGGAGTTCCGAAACCCCAAGTTACAGTTGAAATATGCTGTGGCCGACGCCAATTTGTTTGCCGACACCCTTCGTAAGGGCGCTGTGGGATTGTTTGAGCAGGTTAAGGTTACGCTCCTGACTGCCCGAGAAGCCACTAGTCGGGATGCAGTTGTAAGTGCATTGCAACGCTATCAAGCTTTAAATCCAGACGACCTGTTCATACTCTATATTGCCAGCCACGGTACGGTTGACGAGGGAGAATATTTTCTGATCAGTTCCAATGTCGGTGCTCTGAGTACGCAAAGGCTGAAGAGCGATGCCTTGTCCCAGACAGAACTGAAAGAGCTGGTGGCAAACATCCCCTCCACCAAAAAACTGATCGTGATTGACACCTGCAACGCTGGCCAACTGGGTCAGGCGATGCAGACAGCTCTTTTGACCCGTGGTATGAGTGAAGATACCGCCATGAAGGTATTGTCCCGTGCCGTTGGATCAACGATTCTTTCCGCATCTACCTCGGTGCAGGAGGCGCTGGAGGGTTATCAGGGTCATGGTCTGTTTACCTGGGCGCTGGTGCAAGGGTTGCAGGGTAAGGCTGATAAAGGCAAGACAGGATATGTCAGGACAACGGATCTGGCAGCCTATGTTGAGGATGAAGTGCCAATGCTGGCGGAAAAGATTTTTAAGCGGGCTCAGTTCCCCACTGTTTCCATCAGTGGTCAGGGCTTCCCAGTAGGGAGAGCAAGATGAAAGCAGATGGTTCTTGGTTTCAAAAAGTGATGAAAGCTATCGCAGTATTATGCCTGCTTACGGTTTTTACCGGCACTGCAGATGCGGCTGATAAACCGGAAGTTTTTGCTCAAACCGGGCATGCCTATCTCGTAGATTTTGTGGCCATAAATCCGGGTGCCAGTCATATGGTTACCAAGGAGGAAGGTGAATACCTGAAGACCTGGGAGGTGGCCACCGGTCGGGAAATCAGGACCATCAAGCTGGAAACGGAATATGGCCGTGCTTCGAACATTTATTTTGTCGATGACCGCACCTTCATGGTTTTGTATCAAAAATCAGCCGAGATATATGATCTGTATGGGCAAAAAGTGCGTTCAATTGCGCTGCCCAGGTTCGCAGGCACGGTGTTATTACAAAATCCGGTCATCAGTAAGGATGGACAGTACCTGTTTAACGTCGGTTCTTTCGACATAAAGATCTACAACATGAAGGATGGTTCAGAACTGGTTCTGCCGGAGCTGAGCCGCTATAAAAGCCTTGAGATCTATACCCAGAACCATGGTGTTACTGATCTGGGGTTCGGCTATTACGGTGTATTCCACAAGGGCACAGGTCCGGACGGCGCTGTTGACTATGCACTGTATGACGATAGTTTGAATCTCCACAGGAAAGGTTCACTAACCATCCCGACCATTTCTTATGGCGCTAAGTTCAAACTTTCACCGGATGGAAAGTTGCTGGCCTATCAGGCTTTTACGTCTTCAAGTGCCATACACGTGTACGATCTGGCAAGCGGACAGACGGTGTTCAGCTATACGCCGCGGGAGCTGATAAAAGGGGCTAAAAAAAACGGTGGCTTCTCGGATGAACAGGTTTTTTTCAGATTTGCACCTGACGGCAGGTTGCTGGTCAGCTATGTGTATACCACCGAGACACCCCAGGCAACACACACTGAACTGGTACTGCTCACTCCGTATAAAAACGGCATGTACACGCAGAAAAAACTGTTTTTTGGTAACCTGCATCTCTTGCTGAACTCTCAGGCGAGGCCCTATGCGCTCGCTGCCAATGGGTTGTTGGCAGTTGGTTTTACGAACGGCAATGTTCAGACTTGGCAGACCACGAGCGGTGAGCTGGTCAGGAGTTTTGGAGTCAGGCCCAGTGCTTTAAGAAGTTCGCTCAGTGCAGGTAACCGCTTACTTATCTGGCGTGAAGATTGGTCGTCATCCAGTAAAGAGGTTGTGCTGCAGTTTCATCTGTGGGATCTGGAGGCTGCTGCCTTGAAACAGCAGAATGTGACCACCCGATCACGCCTCAAGGGTACAAAAGTTGGTGGTCTGGGAGGCTATACCTGGGAGGTGCTCGCCCCCCAAGAGCTGTATAATAAAATTCCCCAAGAATTCATGAAGGAGGATTATCAGGAGGAAAAACGTTACCGACAGCTACAGGGGATGATCTTTCTGACCCGAGCAACGGGTGATTATTATACGCACGACAAACAGCATAAGCTTGAACTGCGCAGCAGGAAGACCAAACAGCCGCTGGCCGACCTGTATGCCTTTGAGGATGGCGAGTGGATCGTTATTACTCCAGATGGCTACTACAACGCCTCTGCCAATGGCGACAAACATCTCAACGTCCGCGTTGGACCGAATGTCTACGGCATCGAAAACTACCGTGAGGCCTTCTTCCGGCCCGACCTGGTCAAGCTGGCCCTATCTGGTGGTTCTTTGCAGGGCTACCGTACCCTTGCCGATGTCAAACAGCCTCCCAAGGTCAGCATCGTTCAGACACCTGTGGCTTCCGCTACCGAAACCTTCAAGCTGACTCTCAAGCTGGAGGAACAGGGCGGTGGCATCGGCGATGTACGGCTGTTCCTGAACGGTTCAGCTGTCCTGTTGGATAGCAGCCGTTCCTTGAAGGCGGTGCAGAAGGACAACAGCGGCGCTGTGTATCGCAACTACACCCTCAAGCTTTCCCCCGGCAGCAACAGTATCCGGGCCGTAGCCTTCAATGCAGATAACTCCATGCAGAGTAACGATGTTACGCACCAGGTACAGGCCAGTTTTGCCGTACTCCGCAAACCGACCCTGCATGCCCTGGTGATCGGCATCAATGAGTACAAGAACCCGAAGCTTGCCCTCAAGTACGCAGTTGCTGACGCGAACCTGTTTGCCGAGACCCTCAAAAAGACCGCATCCGGTCTGTTCGGGCAGGTTGTGGTCACCTCCCTGGTAACACGCGAAACAACCACCTCCGCCAACATAGTCAAAGAGATGGAACGTCTGCGTAATCTCCATCCTGATGACCTGTTTGTACTGTATGTGGCCAGCCACGGCGTGGTCGACGATGGTGACTACTACCTGATCACCTCCAATGTTGGCCTTACCCGCACAGAAAAACTCAAAACCGATGCCTTGACCCAGGCCACCTTAACGGGATTGATTGCCAACATCCCCACCACCAAAAAACTGATCATACTGGATACCTGCAATGCCGGCGCAGCCGGTGATGCCATCCAGACCGCCATGCTGACCAGGGGTATGAGCGAAGACACCGCCATGAAAATACTCAGCCGCGCAGTCGGCTCCACCATTCTGGCAGCAGCCACCTCCTCCCAGGAGGCGTTGGAAGGCTACCAGGGCCACGGCCTGTTTACCTGGGTACTTGCAGAGGGGCTGAAAGGTAAGGCTGACAAAGGTAAAAGCGGCTACATAAAGACAACAGACATCGCTGATTATGTTGGTGAAGAGGTGCCGAATCTGGCAGAAAAGATCTTCAAACGGTCCCAGTATCCAACCATATCAATGAGTGGCCAACCATTTCCGGTGGGGAGGGTGCGGTGAGACAGTAACCGTTCTGAGAAAGGAGCAATGATGCGTTCTTTACACCAGATAATCATGAGCATCTACATTGGTCTGCTTATGTTAACTACAGGTTTTGCCGAGGCCCAGGAGAAGCCTGTGCTGTCAGTCCAGCTGGGCCATGCCGGGAGTGTCAGCGCTATTACCTTTACTCGTGACGGGCGCTATGCGATCTCAGCTGGCAGCGATAAGACCTTGAAACTATGGGATGTCGTCAGCGGGCGCGAGGTCAGAACCTATCGTGGTCATGAAGATGCGGTTAACGCACTGGCGATCAGCCCGGACAGCACGCTGATTGCGTCGGTCAGCAGGGGGCTGTCCGGGAGCAAAGACAAGAACCTGTTGCTCTGGGAGACGTTCAGCGGTAAGCAACTCCGTCATATCAAGGTGCCGCACGGGAGAGTCACAGCCGCTGTTCTTACTCCTGACGGCAGATCTCTGGTGGCCGGAGGTTTTGGCAATCCCTGGGATGAAAAATCAAAAAACCTCGGAATCTATGATCTGGCAACCGGACGGGAACTGCGATTGTTTGGTGATGCGTACTCGATCGATGCCCTGGCCATAACCCCTGACGGCAGGTATCTGCTTTCAAACGGCTTGGGCAGGGGCAGAGAGCATTTTGTGCGGGTCTGGGATCTGGCGACTGGTCGGGAAGTGCGAATCTTTGGTCATCATAAACGTACTATTGAAGAGATTGCTGTCAGTGCAGATGGCAGATATGTGCTGACAGTCAGTAGATTGGAAAAAACAGCAACGGTCTGGTCCTTTGCTGATGGTCGTGAGATCAGAACATTCAAAGGGAAAGAAGGGCTGTACAAGGCAGCCATTAGTCCTGATGGCACCCGTGTGGTTGCAGCTGATGAGGACGGCAGTTTGAGATTATGGGATGTTCAGCGGGGGAGGGAGCTTGCTGCCTGGCGTCAGAGAGACGTTGCCGGTGCGGTTGCTTTCAGTCCTGATGGGACAAGATTTCTCTCCGGCGGTAGCGGTATCATGAAACTCTGGGATGCAGTGCATCTAAAGGAACTGCATGCCCTGAGCGCCTCTGCCTCTTCGGTATACTCGGTTGCGACAAGTTCAGATGGAAACTACGCTGTTGCAGGGGCTTATCGCAATGATGACCTCAGGTTATGGGATATCAGGTCGGGCCGGAAGATAGATCGAGTTTTCAAGGGGTATACCGGGTCATTCAATTCAAAAGAAGTTGCGATAAGTCCTGATGGCAGCAAGTTGTTTTCCCAGACCGGCGACTTGTCGGTCAAGCTCTGGAAGATGGCTGACGGCAGTGTTGATCGGACGCTGTCTGTCGGTGCAGAATCAATCAGGGCGTCGGTTTTTCTTCCTGGTGGCGATTACGTGTTGGTTGCGGTTGGTCAGGTGCTCAAGCTCCTGGATGTCTCGTCAAAACACCAGCAGGGGGTGCTGCTGGGAACTGTTTTCAAAGACACCCCTGCCGAGAAAGCAGGACTAAGGCAGGGTGATCTGGTGGTTGCCGTGGACCAGGTAGCGGTTGACAGTTGGGATGCCATGACCGGCATTATCAAGAAGAATCCTGACCGGGAGCTTTCCTTTACCTTTGTGCGTAACGGACAGCGCAGTAACGTTGCCATCACGCCAGCCGCTGCCATGGTCAAGGATCAGGACGGCAAGGAAGAAAAGGTTGGCCGTATCGGTATCGGCATCGGTGATGCATCGATCCGTCAGTTTAGCGGACATCGGGGGGCTATCACTGATCTGGCAGTCACGCCGGACGGCAGATACGCTGTTTCAGGCAGTAAGGATCGTACGGTGCGACTCTGGGATGTGGCAGCCGGTAGTGAGATCAGGATGTTAGGTGTATTTGAACATGAAGTGGCTGCTGTTGCAGTTAGCCATGACGGCAAATTTGTAACTGCCGCTGCCAATATGTTTGGCAAGGCGCCGCTCAAGGTGTGGGATGCTTCAACTGGTAACGAGTTGCTGTCAATAGGTAAGCGACCGGATCATGAACAGTATATGCCCTGGTTCTCGGCATTGGCTTTCAGTATGGATGGCAATCAGATTATCGGTGCCGACGGAGATTTTCTGAAGGTGTGGGATCGCAAGTCCGGTGCCTTGATCCAAGTGCTGGAGGGCCATACAGGATTGGTGAAATCGATTGCCGTTACACCTGACGGTAAACAGATCGTTTCTGCCAGTCTGGATGGTACGGTTAGGATCTGGGATCTGACCTCCGGACGTGAAAAGGTGCAAATGGTTGCTTTTGACGACGGTGAATGGATTGTTGTTACCTCAGAAGGCTACTACAATGCCTCTGCCAATGGTGACAAATATCTTAACGTCCGCGTTGGCACTAATGTCTACGGTATTGAAAACTACCGCGAGGCCTTTTTCCGGCCTGATCTGGTCAAGCTGACCCTGTCCGGCGGTTCGCTGCAGGGGTACCGCACCCTGGCTGAGATCAAGCAGCCGCCCCGGGTCAGCATTGTCCAGACACCTGAGGTTTCAGTCGCCGAAGAATTCAAGCTTACCGTGAAGCTGGAAGAGCAGGGTGGCGGTATCGGTGATGTGCGACTGTTTCTGAACGGCTCGGCAATCATGCTTGACAGTGCCCGTGCTTTGAAGGCGATCCAGAAGGACAACAGCGGCGCTGTGTATCGCAACTACACCCTCAAGCTTTCCCCTGGCAGCAACAGTATCCGGGCGGTTGCCTTTAATGCCGACAACTCCATGCAGAGTAACGAGGCTGTCCATCAGGTACAGGCCAGCTTTGCAGCACTCCGCAGGCCGACCCTGCACGCCCTGGTGATCGGCATCCAGGAGTTCCGCAACCCCAAACTGCAACTCAAGTATGCCGTGGCCGATGCCAACCTGTTTGCCGACACCCTGCGCAACGGTGCTGCCGGACTGTTTGAACAGGTGAAGATCACCTCACTCACCACGCGGGAAGCCACCAGCCGGGATGCAATCCTCAAGGCACTGCGAAGCTACGGCTCCCTTAACCCCGACGATCTGTTCATCCTCTATATAGCCAGCCACGGTACGGTTGACGAAGGCGAGTACTTCCTGATCACCGCCAACGTCGGGGCCCTGAGTACGCAACGGCTGAAGAGTGATGCCCTCTCTCAGGCCGAATTGAAAGAACTGGTGGCCAACATCCCCTCCACCAAAAAGCTGATTGTGATCGACACCTGCAACGCCGGCCAACTTGGTCAGGCCATGCAGACCGCCCTTTTGACCCGCGGTATGAGTGAAGACACCGCCATGAAGGTGCTGTCTCGGGCGGTTGGTTCCACCATTCTGTCTGCCTCCACCTCGGTTCAGGAGGCACTGGAAGGCTACCAGGGCCACGGTCTGTTTACCTGGGCTCTTGTGCAGGGCCTGCAGGGCAAGGCCGACAAAGGCAAGACGGGA
>CAZYMK010000154.1:0-7398 GCA_964648885.1 uncultured Geobacter sp.
GTCGGCATAGCTGGTAAACTGGCTATTGGTATGACCATGATCGGACTCTTTCTGGTGATGCGCCTGTTTTAGGATTGTGCTTCCCCGGTCTGGCCAGTCTGCCTGAGTGCTTCATACAGCACCACGGCTACGGCATTGGAGAGGTTCAGGCTGCGTACCTTGCCCGGCATCGGAATGGTCAGGCAACGGCCCGGATTTGCTGCCAGTAGCTCGGCTGGCAGTCCGGCAGTTTCTTTGCCGAACACGAGAAAGTCCCCCGGCTGATAGAGTCCTGGCTCGTAACAGTTACGCACCACCTTAGTACTCAGGTACCAGAAGCGCCCTTCAGGGAACTGCTGCTGCAACTGTTCCAGGCTTTCCCAATGATGCAAATCCACCTTGTCCCAGTAATCCAGTCCTGCCCGCTTCAGGTAGCGGTCATCAATGGAAAACCCCAGTTTACCCACCAGATGCAGGCTGGCCCCGGTTGCAGCGGTGAGTCGGGCCACATTGCCGGTATTAGGGGGAATTTCAGGTTCTATCAATACGATGTTAAATGGTTGCATGGCCAACGTATACCACAAGACAGTTTCAGTCCGCTTGCATTTTTTGAGCTTCAGGTCTACGATGCAAAATCTTGAATACATTGCAATGGGGAAGATGATCATGAAAGTTATTGTTACCGATGAGGTTGCTGATCAGGGACTTGCACTGCTGAAGCAGGACCCGCGTATTGAGATGGACGTCCGTTTAGGTCTGAAAAAGGAAGAACTACTTGATCTGATTGGCCAGTATGAAGTGCTGATCACCCGTAGCGGCACTACGGTGGACAAGCCGCTTCTGGATGCGGCTGCAAAACTGAAGATGGTGGCCCGAGCCGGGGTGGGCATTGATAACGTGGATGTGGAGTATGCCAGTTCCAAAGGGGTGATTGTGGTGAACGCCCCGTTCGGCAATACCAACAGTGCTGCTGAGCATACCATGGCTCTGCTGCTGGCTGCCTGCCGCAATGTTACCGTTGCCAACGCCTCACTAAAGAGTGGCGAATGGAAGCGGGCGCCGTTTACCGGGGTTGAGCTGAAGGGCAAGACTGCCGGTGTGATCGGTCTGGGTAAAGTGGGCGGCCGGGTGGCTACCCGGTTAAAGGCTTTTGAGTGTGAGGTGCTGGCCTGCGACCCGTATATTTCTGCCAAACGGGCCCATGATCTGGGGGTGAAGCTGGTTACCCACGACGAGATCTACCAGAACTGCGACATCATCACCGTTCATACGCCTCTGACCGATGAGACCAAGGGGATGATTGATCAGCGTGAATTGGCCATGATGAAGGACGGCGTGATCGTGATGAACGTGGCCCGTGGCGGGATCATTGATGAAGCTGCCCTGCTGGAGGCCCTGAACAAGGGCAAGATAGCCATTGCCGGGGTGGATGTCTGGAGTGAAGAGCCTCCCAGGACCGAGGTACTCAAGGCGCTGATCGCCCATCCCAAGGTGACCGTAACTCCGCATCTGGGTGCCAACACTCAAGAGGCTCAGATTAATGTTGCCGTTGATGTTTCCAAGGAAATTCTCAACTATCTTGATGAAAAACCGCTGGAGAACGCCGTTAATATCCCCCGCTTTGATCTGGCTCTGATGGATCAGATGCGTCCGTTCCTGAACCTGGTTAATGTCATGGCGGAGTTTGGCATTCAGCTGCTGGATGGCCATCCCGAGAAGTTGACCTTTTCCTATGCCGGCAACATTGCCCATTATGACTGCTCACCTTTAACGGTCTGCGGTCTGGCTGCACTGTTGGGTCGGGTGGTGGAGCAGGATGTGAATATGGTTAATGCCTCCCTGATTGCGGAGCAGATGGGGATTGTGGTTCAAGAGACTAAAACCACTTCAGCCGACGCCTTTTCTAACCTGGTTACGTTGACCGCCGAAGGTGATGGCAAGCGCCGAACAATTGCCGGTACGCTATTTGAAGGGGCACCCAGAATCGTGGGGCTGCGTGACTATGCCATGGACTTTACCCCGGAAGAACATATGTTGTTGATGCACTACGCAGATCGACCGGGTATGATCGGCAAAATCGGCACCATTATGGGTGCCCACGAGATCAATATCGGTTCCATGAACCTTGGTCGCCGTGAGAAGAAAGGGGAGGCCATGGTAATCCTCTCCCTTGATTCAGCGGTGCCAGCTGAAGTGATTGAGGAGATCAAACAGGCAACCGAGGCCTCGTTTATCAGACCAGTTCAGATGCGGTCCGTCAAAACTGCTTGACCCTCCTCAGTGGGGGTGTTAGAGTGTCCAAAATTTTCATATCTGCCTTTTAAAGTAACCCAGAGAGGTTAGCAAAGGTGAACCAACACCAGACACATATTACAAAGGGTCTTTTTGCGCATGCGCAGAGAGATCCTTTTTTATTTCGCCAAGGAGGAAGCCATGGCAGGTGACAGTTCCAGGACCATTATTCTTGACAACAGCGGTATCAGGCGCGCTTTAACCCGCATTTCCCACGAGATTCTGGAAAAGAACAAGGGGCTTGCTGATGTGGTACTGATCGGCATCCAGTCTGGCGGTGCCCATCTGGCCCGTGAGATATCCCGCAGTATGGAGGTCATTGAAGGTGAACGTGTGCCGGTGGGGTCAGTTGATATCACCCTGTATCGGGATGACTTCAAGAGCCAGCTCCCCCATAAATCAGTAGGTAAGACCGATATATCCTTCTCCCTGGAGGGCAAACGGGTGGTGCTGGTGGATGATGTGCTGTACACCGGTCGTACTATCCGGGCTGCCATGGACGCCCTGATGGATTACGGCAGGCCGCAGCTGATTCAGCTGGCGGTGCTGATCGACCGGGGCCACCGGGAGCTGCCGATCCGGGCAGATTTTGTAGGGCGTAATGTGCCCACCAGCTTGAAGGAAAATGTTGAGGTGCTCTTTGACGACAAACAGCAGCCACAGGAAGTGGTGCTGGAAAAATAGGGGGGAGGGGCTATGGCAGCGTTCAAGCATAAGGATATTATTGCACTGCGTGACCTGAACAAGGAGGAGATCGAGCTGTTGATCTCTACTGCTGAGAGCATGCGCGAAGTGAACAGCCGTGACATCAAGAAGGTGCCTACCTTGCGGGGCAAGACCATCATCAATCTGTTCTACGAATCCTCTACTCGAACCCGTACTTCCTTCGAGATCGCCGGTAAGCGGCTCTCAGCAGATACGGTCAACATTGCACCCTCCAACAGTTCGGCCACCAAGGGAGAAACTCTCTCAGACACGGCCCTGAACCTCTTAGCCATGAAGCCGGATATTATTGTGATGCGCCATGCGGTCTCCGGTTCACACTACTACCTGTCCAAAAAAGTGGGCTGCTCCATCATCAATGCCGGTGATGGTGCCCATGAACACCCTTCGCAAGGTCTGCTGGACATGCTGACCATCAAGGATCGCTTTGGCCGTCTGGATGGCTTGAAGGTGGCCATAGTGGGCGACATCACCCACAGTCGGGTGGCCCGTTCCAATATCCAGGGATTGACCAAGACCGGTTCTTCGATCTACTTGGCCGGTCCGCCCACCATGATGCCCCCTGGCGTCGAGCGCTTGGGTAATGTCACGGTCTGCGGCACCATGAAGGAAGCTATTGTTGACGCTGACGTGGTAATCATGCTGCGCATTCAGCAGGAACGTCAGGGCAAAACCCTGATGCCTAACGCCCGCGAGTATTCCCGCTACTTTGGCCTGAATCCGGATAATCTGAAGTGGGCCAAGCCGGACGCCATGGTGATGCACCCCGGCCCGATTAACCGCGGGGTGGAGCTATCCTCCTACGTGGCCGACGGCAGTCAATCCCATGTATTGAAGCAGGTGGAGAACGGGGTAGCGGTGCGGATGGCGATGTTGTATCACGTTTGCGGCGGCGAACTGGCTGAATAAAAATAAATAGCACGCGGATGACGCAGATTTGGCTGATCTACGCGGATAAAAACCTGAACTAATGTATTAACCGATTATTTTAAATCAGCTTTAATCCGCTCAATCCGCGTTATCCGCAGTCCATTATCATGGCTTTTATAAATATTACTTATTTGAGGTGACTATATGAATTTTCTGATCAAAGGCGGCAGGGTGATTGATCCTTCGCAGGGTATTGACGATACCCTGGATGTCGTGGTGGAAAACGGAACGGTTAAAGAGCTTGGCAAGGGGCTGACAGCGCCGGCTGGGGCCGAGATCATTGACGCCAACGGCAAATACGTGGTGCCGGGCCTGATCGACATGCATGTCCATCTGCGGGATCCGGGCCTTGAGTACAAGGAAGACATCGTCTCCGGTACCAAGGCGGCGGTGGCAGGCGGCTTTACCTCACTGGCCTGCATGCCAAATACCAAGCCGGCCATCGACAACAAGGCCGTGGCCAGCTACATCATCAACAAGGCTAAAACAGAAGGTTTCTGCAATGTCTTCCCGGTGGGTACCATCACCCAGGGGATGAGCGGCGACCGTCTGGCCGAGATGGGTGAGCTGAAAGAGGCCGGTTGTGTGGCGGTCTCGGACGACGGCAAACCGGTCAAGAACAGCGAACTGATGCGTCGTGCCCTGGAGTACGCCAACGGTATGGGCATTCTGGTGATCTCCCATGCCGAGGAGTTGGAGCTGGTGGGGGAAGGGGTTATGAACGAGGGTTTTACCTCCACTGAACTGGGACTGAAGGGGATCCCCCGGGTGGCCGAGGACATCGCCACGGCCCGCGAGATCATGCTGGCCGAGTATGTGGGCGCTCCGGTGCATATCGCCCATGTTTCCACTGCGGGGGCAGTACGGATCATCCGCGAAGCCAAGGCCCGCGGCGTGAAGGTAACCTGCGAGACAGCGCCGCACTATTTCACCCTGACTGACGATGCGGTGCGGGGCTATAACACCAATGCCAAGATGAACCCGCCGCTTCGGGAGGCGGCTGACGTGTCAGCCATTAAACAGGGATTGCAGGATGGCACCATTGATGCCATTGCAACTGACCATGCGCCGCACCACCTGGACGAGAAAGACCTTGAGTTCAATGAGGCTATGAACGGCATCATCGGTCTGGAAACCTCATTGCCGTTGTCGCTTGGTTTGGTTCGGGAAGGGGTGCTCACCCTTCAGCAACTTGTTGAGAAAATGAGCTTTAACCCTTCAAATATACTTGATATTAATCGAGGAAGTCTGAAGGTGGGCTCCGTGGCCGATATCACCGTGATCGATCCGGACAAGACCTGGACCGTTGTAGCCGAGCAGCTGGCCAGCAAGTCCAAGAACTCCCCTTGGCTGGGGGAGCCCATGACCGGCGCAGCCGCATGCACCATTGTTGGCGGCAAGGTCGTTTTTTCAGGCAGATAATACAAGAATCAGGAGTAACAAGCATGAAAGCAATCCTTGCGCTGGCTGACGGGCGCATCTTTGAAGGCAGATCATTCGGGGCTGGTGGTGAAGTAACCGGTGAAGTAGTTTTTAACACCGCCATGACCGGCTACCAGGAGGTGTTGACCGACCCTTCCTACAAGGGGCAGATGGTCACCATGACCTACACTCAGATCGGCAATACCGGCATCAATCCTGAGGATATCGAGAGTCGTGGCCTGTTCCTGTCCGGCTTCATCGTGCGTGAGTATCTTGACTTTCCCTCTAACTTCCGCAGCACCATGACCCTGGATGCCTATCTGAAGGAGAACAACGTGGTGGGCATCCACGGAATCGATACCCGGGCCCTGACCCGCCACCTGCGGGATCATGGGGCCCAGAACGGGATTATCTCCACCGTGGATTTTGACCATGCCTCGCTGGTTGCCAAGGCCCGTGCGGTGCCCAGCATGGCCGGTCTGGATCTGGCTTCCGGCGTGTCGGTGGACAAGCCGTACCACTGGACAGAAGGGGTTTGGCAACTGGGGGCGGGCTATCCCCAGATTGATCCGGCTACCCTGAGCTACAAGGTGGTGGCCTATGACTTCGGCATCAAGTACAACATCCTGCGTTGTCTGGTGGATGCCGGCTGCGACGTGACCGTGGTGCCGGCCACCTTCCCGGCCGAAGAGGCCCTGGCCCTGAATCCGGACGGTATTTTTCTTTCAAACGGCCCTGGTGACCCGGAACCGTTGACTGCATCGATTGAAATCATCAAACATTTTGTAGGCAAGAAGCCGATCTTTGGCATCTGCCTGGGGCACCAGCTGCTGGGGCTGGCCCTGGGGGGCAAGACCGTCAAGCTGCCCTTTGGCAACCACGGCTCCAACCTGCCGGTGATGGACATGGCCACCCGTAAGGTGGAGATCACCTCACAGAACCACGGCTTTGCGGTTGACTTGGCATCGCTGGGGGATGTTGCCTGCCTGGGGCACGAAAACCTGAACGATCAGACCGTGGAGGGGATCCGCCACTGTGACCTGCCGATCTTTTCGGTGCAGCACCACCCCGAGGCCTCGCCCGGGCCCCATGATTCGCACTATCTGTTCGGGCGGTTTGTGGAGCTGATGGAAAAACATAAAGGACAATAGCACGCGGATGACGCGGATTAAGCTGATCTTCGCGGATTTTTAAACCATTTTTGTTGATTCTGATCTGCGTAAATCAGCTCAAGCCAGATTTGATCAGCGGGCCATAAAGGTTTTAAGGTTTCAGTATGAAGTATCACGCTCTTTATCAATCAGGTGAACTGCTGCAGCGGGTTCGAGCGGCATATCAACGGTTGGCTAGCTGCGACCTCTGTCCCCACAATTGCGGGGTTAACCGGATCAAGGGGGAGCAGGGTAGGTGTCGTAGCGGCCTTAAGCCTCGCATTGCCTCGGCCAACCTGCATCGGGGCGAGGAGCCGCCCATCAGCGGCAGCAAAGGTTCCGGCACGATCTTCTTTTCCGGCTGCACCCTGAGCTGCGTGTTCTGTCAGAACTTTCCGATCAGCCAGCAGAACAGTGGTGAAACGATAAGTACTTTTGAACTGGCCCGCCGGATGGTTCAGCTGCAGAAGCGGGGCGCTCACAACCTGAATCTGGTGACCTCTAGCCACTGGCTGCCACAGTTTTTGGCGGCTCTCTGGCTGGCCATACCGCAGGGGTTCAACCTGCCGGTAGTCTGGAACTCCAGTGGCTATGAGACGGTGGATGCCCTGCAGTTACTGGATGGTGTCGTGAGTATCTATCTGCCGGACATGAAGTACAGCGATGATGTCCAAGCCGTTGAGCTGTCCGCTGCACCGGACTACTCGCAGATCAACCGCCAGGCGGTGCAGGAAATGCTGCGCCAGGTGGGTCATCTGCAAACCAATGACAACGGTATTGCTACCCAGGGGCTGATCATCCGCCATCTGGTGTTGCCACAGGGCAGGGCTGGTTCAGCCGAAACATTGCCCTGGATTGCGGAGCAGCTGGGGCAGGAAACGCATATTGCCCTGATGAGCCA
>CAZYMK010000155.1:0-4857 GCA_964648885.1 uncultured Geobacter sp.
CGCAGCACCGATTTTGAGTGCGGGGGAAGAGCGGCAGGCATCAGATAGTACTCGGCAGGGGGCACGATGAGCGTAAAGGGTGCGGAAGAGCGCCACAAGAAGTGAGGAATGGTGACGGTCGGGCAGAACCTGCTGAACGCATAGGTGGATTCCTTGGGGGAGACAGTTCCCGATGCACCGGATGGCCGGCGTTATTCAGCATCATCAGCGGCCTGTGGCTCCGAGGCGTACAAGGCCTTCATGGCTTCGTAGTGCGGGCAGTGCAGGTAATCGTCAAGACAGTACAGGGTAGCCAGCCGGATCTTTTGGCTGTTCAGGTTAACGCAGAAGCAGGCCTGGTTTTGTTTTTCGGCAAACGGACAGGTGTCATCAAGGTACCCATTGTCATTGTTTTCGTAACGGTTCATTGGTCTGCCTCAGTGTGGTGCTGTGCAATCGCCCAGGAAAACAGTACGGGGAAGCGCAGCAAGATTTGCATAGATGCGTCCGGCTTGCAAGTGCTGTTAAACGTTGATTGCCGCTTCAAGCTGTTCTTTCAGTGTTCTGATCATCAGCGGCTTGCTGAGATACCGGTCAAAGCCTGATCGCAGCAGCTGCTCCTGGGTGCCCCGCAGTGCATCGGCCGTAAGCGCGATGATCGGCATGTGACGTCCGGTCTGCTGCTCTTCACGGCGGATGGTTGCTGTTGCCTCCAGGCCGCTCATCACCGGCATCTGAATGTCCATCAGGATCAGGTCTATCGTGCCTGTACGCCACTGTTCCAGCGCCTCCTGGCCATTATTGGCAATAACGGAGCGGTGTCCCAGCTTCTGCAGCATCAACTGGGTGGCGCGCTGGTTCATCGGCACATCCTCCGCCACCAGTACCATCAGAGAACGAGACGGCTTTTGCAGCAGCCAGGTCTGTTCTTCAAGGCGGCAACAGGTTTCCGGTATGGCACTGTTAAAGGAAAGCTCAAGATGAAAGCTGCTGCCGGTTCCCTGGGTGCTTTCCACCCAGATGGAGCCGCCCATCAGTTCGGCCAGTTTGCGGCAGATGGTCAGCCCCAGGCCGGTGCCGCCAAAGCGGCGGGTAATAGCGGCCTCGGCCTGTTCAAACGGTCTGAAAATCGTCTGCAGCGCTTCCGGCGCAATGCCGATGCCGGTGTCGCTGACCGTGATGCGTACCACGCTACGGTCATGCTGCTGTTCAAGCACTGAGGCGGTAATGGTTATGGTGCCTGCTTCCGTAAACTTGGCAGCATTGCTGATCAGGTTCAGCAGGATCTGCTTGATCCGCAGCTGATCGCCCTGCACACGGAGCGGCAGCATCTGCAGCTCTTTCTGCAGTTTCAGTCCCTTCAGGAAAATTCTGGACTTCTGGGTAAGGATCACGTCTTCAATGGCCTTTTCCAGCGAAAAGTCGGTCAGTTCAAGGTCAATTTTGCCGGATTCGATCTTGGACAGGTCAAGAATGTCATTGATCAACTGCATCAGACCTTCACCTGACACCCGGATGCCGTTCACATATTCCTGCTGCTCCTCGCTCAGTTCGGTCATCTGCAGCACCTGGGCCATGCCGATCACACCGTTCATCGGGGTGCGTATTTCATGGCTCATGTTGGCCAGAAAGTGGCTCTTGGCCTGATTGGCCGCATCGGCGGCCTCCTTTGCCTCAACCAGCGACAGCTCCAGCTCCTTGCGCTGGCTGATGTCCTGGTGGGTACCGGCCATCAGCAGGGGGCTACCGTCCCCGGTCCAGGTTGCCACCCGGCCGCGATCATGCACCCAGACCCAGTGGCCCTCCTTGTGACGCATCCGTACCTCGCAGTCGTAGAACGAGCTGCGGCCGCTAAAGTGCGTCTCCAGCTGTTCCGTGGACTGTTGGAGATCGTCGGGATGGCAAAACTGATTCCAGGTCTTGATGGAAACCGGTTCAAGCTCGGCCAGGCTGTAGCCGATTATTTCGGCCCAGCGTTCGTTGAATATTGTCTCGCCGGTCTGCACGTTCCACTCCCAGGTGCCCACATGGGTGCCGTCCAGAATGGACTGCAGCCGGATCTGGCCGGTGCGCAGCCGTTCCTCCAGCCTCTTGCGTTCGGTGATGTCCAGCACCGTGCCGACAACGGTGCCGTTTTGCCGACGGGCCAGATCTGCCCGTTCCCGCACCCAGCGCACCTGGCCCTTGACCAGAATCCGGTGGTCGATCTCATAGAGTCCGTTCGTGCTGACCGCCTGCTGCCAGGCAGATTCCAGAGCTGCCCGGTCATCGGGGTGGACTATCTGGGTAAACAGCCCGTAATGTACCGGTGTGCCGGGAGCAATCCCGAACAGCTGATAGACCTGATCAGACCAGCGCAGCCTGCCGTTGTCCGGCTCAATCACCCAGTGTCCCATACCGGCAACGGTTTCTGCCTCTTGCAGCTGTGCAAGGGCCTGCGCTTCCCGAACCTGACTGCGGCTGAGACGTCGCATGCCGAAGAAGGATGCCAGAACCAGCAGCAGGGCCATGCCAGCTGCCAGCCAGGTCTGGCGATGCCAGTGTGCAAGGTAGTGGGTTTCTGAAAACGCCACCTGAATATAAAAAGGGTGGCTCACCAGCACCTTGAAGCTGGCCAGCCGTTTTTCACTATCAGTGCTGGCGATATAGTTCAGCTCTCCCTGACGTTCACCGGCCAGCACCCGGCGACGAATCGGGTTGTCAGCCGGCAGCGGCTGGTTGAAGTCGGCCTCATTATGGTGCGGGTAGCGTGCAATCAGAGCGGTGGTGTCACTGCGGCGCAGCAGGGCTACACCGCCCGGTCCGGTGTTGAGCCGTGTCAGCAGGTAACGGATGGGGGCGATATCAATGACTGCACTGATGACGGCCGTGAGATTACCTTGCTCATCCCGTACTGCACGCAACATGGCCAAAGCCTGCAGGCCGGTGGTGCGGGAGCTGATGACGTCGGAATAAACCGTTGTTATCCTGCGGTTTGATTTCAGTTGCTGAAAATGCGGGCGGTCTGCAATGGAGACCGGCTTGGCAAGGGGGCGAGAGGAAAAGCGCAGATTGCCGGCGCCATCAAAGACATTGATGGCCTCTATGCCATTAAAACTCTTGCAGAGCCCCTGCAGTCGTTCGGCAAAAAGCTGCTGCTGCTGTAAGGATGGTGCTCTCCCGAACTGTTGATGTTCTTTGGGGAGTCTGACAAGGATGAACTCGGTAAACTGCAGTACGCCGTCGATACGGGTGAAATCGGCTTCCAGCTTGCTGGCCAGCACATCGGTTAGGTTGCAGGCCTGCAGGGTGGCCTTGTCAACGGCATCATGGTAGCGCTGCCACCCGGCAAAGATCATCAGGCTCAGGATCGGCAACAGGCCGCAGACCAGCCAGAGCATGTTCCGCAGTCGTATCCGGTTATGGATTGTGGTGGGACTGTTTGTGCTATCAGCAGATCCAGACGCAGCCGATATCGGTTTTTTTGCTTGTGCCGCCATTAGAACGTGACTCCCGTGTGCCTGATACAGAGCGGCATAAGCCGCAGGATAACGGTAGTGAAGGTGGCCTTAAATGCAATGATACTCATAGAATATTCCTGATCATGCCGGGGTGGTGTGGTCGGATGGCGCTCGTGGATGCAGCATCTTAAACCCCCTCCCGATCCCTCCTCCTCCTGGTGAGGGAGACAGGCAGGTTGGTAACTCCTCCCCCCAGCGGTGCCCTCCTGGGGAGGGAGGCAAGCAAGCTGGTTGCTCCTCCCCCCAGCGGGGGGAGGTTGGGAGGGGGGAGATGGTACGCAGCGCTAGCATAGTTGATTGTGCAGCGGTTGCAATCGGGTGATCACCCTAGATTGTGCATTTTTTTGCAGAAAGTTGATTTTTCTCGGCGGCCGGGTGGCGCTTTCTGAAAAGGGTTATTGTCAGTCGTACTGATGTCTGATCGCCCATCTGACCAGTTCAACACTACTGTGCAGCCCCAGTTTTTTCATGATGCTGGTACGGTGGCTGTCAACGGTCTTCATACTGATTTCAAGTGTTTCTGCTATTTTGCGGTTGGTGTTGCCTCGGCAGATCAGCCGGAGGACCTGCAGTTCGCGGGAGGTGAGCGGGCTTTCGTCGGGTGGCTCCTGCTCTGCAGCCTTGCCGCTCAGGTACTGTTTACCGTCAAGCACCGCGTAGACCGCGTTGATCAGCTCGGTAAAGGCATCATCTTTCAGTACAAAGCCGTTGACACCGGCGGCAACGGCACGTTTGCTCCAGCTTGGGTCCTCATGCATGGTCAGAATGATGACCGGAATGGTGTCCCCTTCAGCCCGTACTGCGGCCAGCACCTCCAGGCCGCCCATATCAGGCATGGACAGGTCAAGTACGGCAACGTCGGGCTGCAGCTCCCGGATCCGGGTGAGTGCCTCAACCCCGCCGGCACATTCGGCAACAATCTCAATCGCTTCGGAATCTTGCAGCAGCCGGTGCAAGCCCTGGCGGAACATCTGATGGTCATCGGCAAAAAGCAGTCTGATCATGCTAACGGTACCTCCAGAATAATGGTTGTTCCCGTCCCCAGGTTTGATTCAATCATGAAGCTGCCGCCAATCAGTGCGGCCCGCTCTGCCATGATCGAAATGCCTGCGCCGGCATTGGTTGATGAAGCCCCGCCACAGCCGTTGTCGGCAATGGTCATGCATAAACGGCGCGGGGCCGAGTGTACGGCCAGTGTGAGCGTGATCTCTTGAGGGGCTGCATGGCGTATGGCGTTGGTAACGGCTTCCAGCGCAATGAAAAAGAGCGTTTTGTTGATGTTTTCCGGCAGCCTGTCCACGGGACCGCTTTGGTGCAGGGTAAACTTGCAGCCCTTCAGCGCACTGAGTTTGATCCCCATTGCCTGCAGGTCCTGAGC
>CAZYMK010000155.1:4867-7351 GCA_964648885.1 uncultured Geobacter sp.
TGAGCGATGTTGCCGGTGTTGTCGGGGGCCTGGCGCATAGAGGTGATGACCGAACGCAGCGACGATATGATCTGCTCGATATCTGAGACCAGTTCCAGGGTTTCACCCTCAAAGCCGCATGCGCGCCTTCTGCATGCCACTGACTGGAGCTGCAGATTGAGTTTGATCGCCTGCAGCGACTGGCCGATACCGTCATGGAGCTCCCGGGATATCCGTAATCGCTCATGCTGCCTGTGTTCTTCAAGCATCTGTTCAAGGTGTTCGCGCCGGGCAGATTCTTGTTTGAGCAGCTGCAGCGAGCGCTGCTCCGCTGCCAGCGCCTGTGTCAGGCTGCCGGTCATGTCCCGCAGATCTGCCGTAACACGGGCAACTTCAGGAATCGTGCTCCGTGGCCAATCCGGCTCTGTCCCTTGATCAAGGTGTTTGGCAAGCCCATGCGAGACAGTGCCCAGCTGTTGAAGAGAACGGCAGATCCGGTTGCTGAGCCAGAAACCGGCAGCCAGCGAGGCAATGACCAGCAGCAGCGCCGTAGCCAGTATCTGGGTGGTCATGCGATATTGCTGTGCCAGCCAGGGCGCCATTGCGGTCTGGATGACCAGGGTGCCGTCGGCAACCGGCAAGCGGGTCAGAAAAACCGAGCGATGCCAACGTTCCATAATGGCGATATTGGGGCGTGCATCCGGTATCCACCAGGAGATCAGTGGTGTGACGGCCTGCAGGGTGCCACCGCTGCGGGGCATGAGAGGCAGTGGCGCACGGTTGGAAAGCTGGGGGACGTCCAGCGCATCATAGTGTGTGTAGGATACCCGGGAAAAGATGGCAGCGGAGCTGATAAGCAGCCGCAGCTGTTTGTTAATCTCTTCAGGCGAGGCTGCGGCGGTTGCCTTGAAGGTTACTGCTGCCTGTCCGTGCGCTGCGGTCAGCATGGTCACTATTTGCTGTTTGGTAAAGGCCATTTCCTGGCGGTTGGTCAGCGCCAGCAGTATCAGAGTGGTAACCATGCAGAACAGTGCCAGCAGCGTGGTGATCCTTTCACGGAGAATCGGCGAGTGGGGCAGGGGCGGCATGCCGCTGCGTACCTGCAGTGCCAGGGCAATCAGGCGTGCCAGCACGGTGTTTGCCAGCCCGTTAATGGCCTGTTTGAACATGATGGCCAGCGTGACATTGGCATCAAGCGCCATGACCAGGTGATAGAACAGCCAGCCAAGGGGCATGCCGATCACCAGCCAATAGCAGCAGTTTGCCACCAGCAGTTCACCTTTCCAGCGCTGGTAGAGCAGCCCGGTCAGCAGCAGTTCTGCCGTAAAGATAATCAGCGCGTGAGGATGATTCCAGATGAGCAGGGTTGCGCAGCCGGCGATGACCGCGCTAAGCAGGGCAGGGCCAAGCCCGAGATATTGCAGGGCGAGCATGACAAAGATGCTGCCGAACAGCAGATCGACATTCAGAAAAAGCGGAAAGCGCAGCCAGTTGCCGGCAAACCCCAGCAGGCCAAGCAGAACTGCCCACAGGTATTTGCGCGATTCAGGGATCTGATGAACGGTTTCCGGCACAGGGTTGTCCTTGTTGATGCTGAAGTTGACACTGCCGGCTATTGTAACGGTTTATGCAGAAAATAAAATCAGGTGATCACCTGATACGGAATGTTTTTCGGCGATGATGAGCAGATTGAGGTCGATTCCCCTTGCAGCATAAAGATAAATCTGAAAACGGCAGTTCATTAACACAGAGGCACAGAGAATACGGAGAAATCAATAGCTTAAAAGCAAAGCAATGCGTACTTTGCGGGTGAATCAAAAAACGGTTTCAAGTTTTCAGCTCATCGATTTTACTCTGTGACCTCTGTGCCTCTGTGTTTCAAATGCTTTTTGTAGGATAAAAGGGCATACGCCAGCAAGCGTATGCCCCATAGAAACCGGTACGGTCATGACTCATGACCGGTAGCCTATCTGTTTCTTTTTGCCTGCGGATTCCGCCGGGCGGGCTGCTGCTGCTGCTGTGGTGGTGGCAGATAGCCGTCACTTAAGGTCTGCATAAAGACCACGATGGCATCTTCCTCGGCGTCGGTCAGGCCCAGATTCCCCATCTCATCCATATTCATGTTCATGGCGGTTTCCGGTAATGGCCAGCAGGTGACCTTTTCCCCTTTGTCACCCGGCTTGCAGATCGGCAGGATGTCACGGGTATTATAGAAGTGGACGATCTCCTTCAGGCTCTTGAAATAGCCATTGTGGCCGAAGGCCTTGACGAAATCAGGCCTGGGGCGTTTGTCCACGTTGCGCAGGGTGGGTACCTTGTGCTTGCCGAACTCGGTACGGGTCTTGGCAGCCCAAGCCTTCTCGGTTGCCAGAAAACCTCCCAGCCCCGGATCGATCCAGGCAACGCCGTCAGGATTGTACACGGCCTTCTGGGTGTAGAACGGGTTTTCCGGGTTGCGGGGGATTCCCAGGTTGTCGTAGGTGAAGTCGGTAAAGAGCGGTTTTT
>CAZYMK010000156.1:0-7285 GCA_964648885.1 uncultured Geobacter sp.
AACGGTGGCCGCTTTCGCGGCGGAATGCTGGCCGAATTCGCCGGAATACGCACTGTAACTCGCTGGAATATATTAGTCAGTGGGTCAGATTCGGACGCCGGCCCTGGGTCAAACTTCAATGTCGATCGACACTACTGGAAAGGCGCTCTCTGGTCACCAAGTTACTTTGCGGCTTCTTGTGATGGAGCACCACTGGAGATCATTAAGCAGTACATCGAAAACCAACGCGCATATCCCACGTCGAGAACGTGGACCCGTGGGTACATGACTCACCCTCTCCTCTGTTGTCAACCTAAGCTTGTCCAACTTTGATGTGTGTCTTTCTTTTTAAGAAACATTTCCGTCTTGATCAGAATTGCCGGCCACAGGCCTGGCACTGTTTTGTGGAGCCATCGTTCGATTCGATGTAACTCCAGGTACTACAACTGCACATGCTGGTACTTCCTTTCTGTGAAATGGCACGCCAAGAGGGATTTGAACCCCCGGCAAGTAGCTTAGAAGGCTACTGCTCTGTCCGACTGAGCTATTGGCGTATGATACAAAATGGAGGAAGCGGGCGGATTCGAACCCCCAGTCCGGCTCTCACCGGACCCGCTGTTTTCAAGACAGGGCCCCGCACCAATGGGGTCAGCGCTTCCAAGCTATTTGGTGGACCTGATCCGGATCGAACGGACGACATTCTGCGTGCAAGGCAGACGCTCTCTCAGCTGAGCTACAGGCCCATATTTTGGTACCCACGGAGGGAGTCGAACCCCCAAAATTCTGATCCTAAGTCAGACGCCTATGCCAGTTCGGCTACGCGGGCATTTGTTTTTTGGTACCGCCACCCGGGATCGAATCGGGATGCTTTTCAGCACCGGAGTTTGAGGCCGGTCTGTCTGCCAATTCCAGCATGACGGTATATCTTGGAGCCGGCGACAGGCATCGAACCCGCAACAACCTGATTACAAGTCAGGTGCTCTACCAAATTGAGCTACACCGGCTAAATCTCTTCCAACCTTGTTTTGCACACTACAGAACTTTTTCTTTTTCACCCCAATATGGTTCCAGCTCACGGACAGCATCGAAATGACATACAAACCTGTCAACCTGCTGCTCTTTGTGATAGTGCCCAAAATGCCACCTTTTAAACTCCAAGCCATCATCAAGCAGCTCTTGCAGCATAACCTCAGTCGGATCTTCCGCCCTCCCTTGCCCGCCGAACAACAGGCGCTGGCTCACTGGACAGGTGTGGGAAAGGACATAGTCTACCTTCCAGCCAAAACGATTCAGGTTGCGCCTGGCGTTTTCCATATCTGTTGATGACGGCACCTCTTCCGGCCACCAGTCGAAACCTTCTGTCCGTCCGGGCCACCTCCTGAGTTTCCCGTACAGGTTTTCCTGGAAGGCTGGCTTTTTGTCGTGGCTTGTGGCACCGCCAAGGGCAAGGATGGTCTTTCCTCCGATAGAAAACACCTCACCCCGTTTCAGGTAAAAGACGTGATCTCTTACCTTGAAGGCTTTACCATCAAACAGGTCCACCAGCGGGAACTCCCCGCCGAATAGCCGGGCGAAGTTTTCGTGGTTGCCGTCTACGGCCAACCAAAGGAATTTCGGCCGAAGAGTCTTTTCAAGGAAAAAGTCCTCCTGAGCTTTTTGCTTCCGGTTCATACGGTAGTCGTGGTACCAGACTCCACCCAGGTCGCCGGCGCACAGGACAATATCTCCGGCGTCACCATTGAATCTGGATGCCGAAACATGCCACGATGTTTCGCCACCATGGAGATCGCCTGTTACCCAAAGCATTCGCATCCCTCACTTCCACAGGCAGTCCCTTGCCCAGTTTCTGTAAGCCTCGCGCCAATCAAGAGCGACAAAGCGGTCCGCATCTTCGATGCCATACTTAATGACCCACTCAACGTACCACCGCTGCCGGTTCCTGATGTACTCAGCAAAGGTTCCCAGCGGTGGTCACAAATGTCGTATGAACATGACAGTTGGCGGTATTTGCCTCCGCTTGGGATCTCCTTGCCGCTCCACCCTCCCCGACGAATCTTTCGGTTGGCGATCTGCTTGTCGCGTTTTTTGCGACGGTTGCCATCCTTGCACCAGGGGTTCTTTTTGTAACTTCTTGCCATTTCGGCCTCCTTAGAGGAGGACTTCGAGAGTCCTCACCTAATGGAAGGCGCTGGCAATCAGATGTGAGCTCATGGCTGCTCCTTTTCAATTCAAACGCCGGAGCGGTCTCGAACCGCCGTCTTCCCCTGAGGAACCATCACCACATACGAGGAGGTTACATGTTACGGCCGTCGCCATAACTTTTCACCACCAAGCCGGAATCGAACCGGGCACGGGGCTATTCTGCCAACTGAACTACGCGGCGTTGTGCCTGGCATGCCGTCGCACGCAGGCACTGATATGGAGCGGGTAGCCGGACTCGAACCGGTCATCATCAGCTTGGAAGGCTGAGGCCCTATCCTTTGGACGATACCCGCAAACATGGAGTTCCCGACCGGACTTGAACCGGCGTTCTCGCCTTGAAAGGGCGGTGTCCTGGCCAACTAGACGACGGGAACGTATTCTTTTGGTGGCCATGGAGAGCGTCGAACTCTCAATCCCGAAGGCACGGGAGCTTAAATCCCGTGTGTATGCCGATTCCACCACATGGCCAGCTTCAAATTCTTGCCAAGTCACACCTGGCTGGCCCGGTTCTGTACATCCGGGACTTTTGTTTGGCGAAGGAACAAGGATTCGAACCTTGGTTCCCGGTTTTGGAGACCGGAGTGCTTGACCGCTGCACTATTCCCTCAAATTTTGTGTCGCGGTCGGAGACTCGAACTCCGTGTTAGCCTGGAGTGACACCCCGGGTTGTCCCGCGACAAATATAATTGGTAGCTGAGGCTGGATTCGGACCAGCGATACCGGCGTATGAGACCGGGGCCTTAGGCCGCTTGGCGACTCAGCTATGGTACCGAGAGCCGGAGATGATCCGGCGACCTCCCGATTATCGATCGGGTGCTCTGCCCGCTGAGCTATCTCGGTGCTTATTGGGAGCGGAGGCAAGGTATCGCGCCTTGCGTCATTGGGATATGAACCCAATACCGGATCTCTCCGGGTTACTCCGCACAACTGTTATTCCAGGCGGGGCATGCTCTGTGCCCCCTTTGATGAATCCGCTCAACCTGGTTTTGTTGCGGGGGCAGCGTCGCCGCTGCTTGGGACGGTTAACCCGCGTCCGCCCTGGTGACTGGCTCCCCTTAGGGAGTGCGGCCCACATGTCGCCAGCTCAACCTCCGTGATCACCACGTCGCCCCGCAGATTCTGGAAGTCACGCGACCCAGTTTCGGCTCCTGGGGCCGATGCGCCCTCCGAAGAGAGTCGGAAGTCCGTGCTCGGCGTGAATTTGGCTGTGGGGGTGGGCATCGAACCCACCTCTTTCTCGGTTAACAGCCGAGCGCGCTCACCCTGAGTGCTATCCCACAATCTCTTCTGCCGGGGGAAGATAGGGTTAAGCTGCCACCCGCCTATCCGTTTAACCATTGTAGGCTTTATGGCCCCGGCCATGTAATTGGCGGAGAAGAGGAGATTTGAACTCCTGCGCCACCTTGCGGTGACCTGGCCGGTTAGCAACCGGCTCCCTTCGCCAGCTTGGGTACTTCTCCAGTGTAATTTGGTGCCGCCCGGGTCGAGTTGAACGCCTTGCCATACAGGAACCGGTTTACAGCCGGCTGACCAGACCCCTGATCCTTATTTGCGGACGGCATATTCTTTGGATCTGTCATGTCGCCACCTAGGCTTATGGCCGATGGCACGCATCGGTAGAGGCACAACAGATCAACCTTTGGAGCGCCCGACCAGAATCGAACTGGTATTCTCAGTTTTGCAGACCGGTACCTAGCCTTTCGGTACACGGGCGCTTGTTTGTTCTTTGGCGGCGGTGGAGAGGTTCGAACTCCCGGATCGCGGGATCAAAACCCGCTGCCTTGCCACTTGGCTACACCGCTGCGTATTGGTGAGGATAGTCGGGTTTGAACCGACAGCCACCTGATTAAAAGTCAGGTGCTCTGCCAACTGAGCTACATCCTCGTATTATTTGGTCGGAGTGGTTGGACTTGAACCAACGACTTCCCGCTTCCAAGGCGGGGTGTCTACCAGGCTGACTTACACTCCGAAGACTGTTCAACTTCAAAAGACCAAAAACAAAAACCCCGGCTGCTCGATGTGAGGGCCGGGGTCGTAAGCGACTGAACGCTTTTCGATACACTACCTCACCTGTTATGTCTCCCGACTGGATACTGCTCCTGGATATTCCATCCCTTGCCCATGCCACTATCTGTGCCGCACTCCGAGCGCAAGGATACAACCGGGCACAATGAAGTCATTGTGGCGCTGGGGTTTAAGCCGGATATGGATCTGGTCGTTGGTTGCATTGTTTCTCCTCAGTTTTAATCCTGTAAAACAAAAAACCCGGCTGCTCGATGTGAGGGCCGGGTTAATAAGCGTCAAACGCTTTAATTCCTACCTCACGGATTATTCCCTTTTACTGGATACTGCCTGCCCCAATTAGCGCACTCACACAACGACATGGGTGGTGTCGTGTTTTCGAATCCTAAGATTATGTTGCGCTCGATTGATTGCATTTGCTGTCCTTTGGGTAATCAACTTTTCAATGTGTAACACAGGATGTTTGATGGAGTCAACTAAAAGTTTTGCATTTAGCGGTGAAGCATGCCGTTTGTCAATCGGCATTGAAGTTTGACCCAGGACCGGCGTCCGAATCTGACCCACTGACTAATATATTCCAGCGAGTTACAGATGACGAGATGGGTTAAAACCAACGCCGATCTGGGTCATTATTGTATGTTGTTTCGCATTGGTGTCTTCCAGCATTATCGAAAAACTCGGGAGAACAGTCAGAAACGCTCGATACCGGTTGAGAAGGAAAGCCGACATAAACCCGACAAAGCCGACATAAATACACACCAGTCTCAAACAGAATACACACCACCTACTGGTGTGTATTCATTCCGCCCCGACATTCCTCACTCCCGTCGGCCTCCAGGCAGGTGAGATGACGTAAGAGCCTTTCTCTTCAGCATCAAGCAGGCTGCCAAAGGTGACCTTGAAATCACCAAATCTGTTATTCACGGCGTCCATCGCCTTGGTCAGCTGCTCTTTTCTCCTGTCCGACTCGAACAGGGAAATCTGCTGGCCTTTGTGCTCGTATAGGTTCGACAGACTGATTCCCAGCAGGCATATCGGCTGATCAATCCCCATGGAGCTGAACAGCTTGTCCGCCGCCTGATAGATGTCGTCACTCAGGCTGATCGGGGTTGAGAGCGTCGTCTGCTTCTGGAAGTTACTGAAGAAATCACCCAATCGCACATAGACACTGATGGTCTTGCCGGCCAGGCCGTATTTCCTGGCACGTCTTCCCACCATTTCCGAGAGCTGCAGCAGGCGCTTCAGGATCTCGTCCCGGCTCTCGATGTCTTTCGGCAGGGTCATGGAGTGGCCGACACTTTTGACTTGCTCCTCGTCTTCTGCCGGCACCACCGGACTGTCATCGATCCCCTGCCCCATCTGTTTGAGCCTGGCACCGATGATCCCGAATTTCCGCGTCAGCAGCTTTTCGTCAGCTCGTCCCAATTCACCACATGTCTTGATGTTGCAGTAGAACAACAGCTGCTTCTGCAGTTTTTTGCCGACCCCGCAGAGGTCTCCTACCGGGATCTTTTCGATGATCTGCCCTACCCGGTCCGGCGGGATGATGGTCAAACCGTCCGGCTTCTCCATGTCCGATGCTAACTTGGCAAGCAATTTGTTGGGAGCGATTCCAACTGAGCAGGTAATACCAAAACGATGCCTGATTTTTGCTTTCAGTTGGTGAGCTATGGTCACTGCTGATCCGAACAGTGAAAGGGAGTGGGTTACATCCAGAAAGGCTTCATCGATCGAAAAAGGCTCCACCAGCGAAGTATACTCCTGCATCATCCTGACGATCTCAGCGGAGGTGTAGGTGTACTTCTTGTTGTCACCCCGGACGATGATCAGATCCGGACAGGCACGTTTTCCTTCCCAGATTGCCATACCGGTCTTAACGCCGTACTTGCGGGCCTCATAGGATGCGGTGGTGATGACGGTGCGGTGAGCGGCACCCACTACGGCGATCGGTTTACCCCGTAGTTCAGGGTTGGCCTGCTGCTCCACCGATGCAAAAAACGCGTTTTGATCTATATGGAGGATGGTGCGGTGCATGGTAGTAGTGGCTCATTGGCCCCCGTCAACACCTTTGTCCAGCCCGCTGATCCGGAGTAACCTGTCAAAGTCAGACATGTACTGCCGATCTTGAATTAAACGATATTTTTCGAATTCGCTTTCGGCATGCGCTTTGGCGATCTCCGCCGTGACTCTGCCGGCATCCTGTAAAACTTCGCGATCAGTGGCCTCAATAAAACGATTCAGGCGAGTTTCCCAGTCCTGCATGTTCATGGGTATCTTGCGTAATGCCATGTCCTCGGCAACATCGAGATAGGCTGAAACCAACCTTTGCAGTTGTGCCATTTCATGCTCGGTCAGGTAATTCTTGGCAACCGCAACATCAAACTTCTGAATCTTCCCGGCTGGAGCATCCTTCCAGGTGGTCAGTCCCATATTCTGTTTGTCGGAATCTGCGCGGTTAAGGATGACCTCAGCCGCAGTTTGGCCGTGGATGGCCCAGTGCAATTTGTTTTGTACTGTAACGAAAAACCGTTTTGTGGTCTGAGCCGTGATGTCATAGTCAATGGAAGTGGCATAAATATCCGTGATCTTCTGGTAAAACTTACGCTCGGAAAGACGATTTCCCTGATACGCTGCAACTGTTCTTCAAAGTACTGGTCTGTCAGAATGCTGCCGCCACTTTTTATTCGTTCGTCATCCATGACGTAAGCCATGATGGTGTATTCCTCAATGATAGTGGTCGCCCATTTACGAAATTGCACGGCACGTTCGGAATTGACCTTGTAGCCAATAGCGATAATGGCTGGAAGCTTATAGTGCTTGGTGTCGTAGTTTTTACCGTCTGCGGCAGTTATTCGAAAATTTCGAATAACTGAATCTTCTTCCAGTTCACTGTCAGAAAATATCTTTTTCAGATGGTAGTTGATGGTTTGGGTTTCCACGGCATAAAGCGTAGCCATCATCTTTTGGGTAAGCCAGATGCTCTCATCGGCATAAATCGCCTCGACACCGCCCGTATAGTGGACCCCTAAATCCGGACAATAGTTTAAAGTGGTAGCCTGCGATAAAAAGGAGCAGGCAATGA
>CAZYMK010000157.1:0-7261 GCA_964648885.1 uncultured Geobacter sp.
TCCTGCTGCTCAAGGACTTGACCGCCAGTATCATCAACGGCAGGGGTGCCACTGCAGCCAGGGTCAAAAGCGGACTGATCCCCACCATCAGCCAGAGGGCTGCCAGATAAATGATGACGGTGTTCAGCAGGCTTAAGGTGCCGAAACCGGTCAGCATCCGCAGGTTGGTCAGGTCATTGGCAAAGCGGGAGAGGATATCGCCGGTCCGTTCTCGGCTGAAAAAACCGGGGTCCAGCAGGGTCAGACGGGCAAACAGGGCCTCGCGGATCGCAAATTCCAGCAGCCGGGCAGCGTTGAGGAGCACGGTGCGGGAGAAGATCCGCACCACGGCGTAAACCACGGCAGTGCTGCCGATCAAGAAGGCGATGCCGGACGGGGTAAAACGGGCCGCTGCCGGGTGTTGCAGGCCGTCGATGGCCAGTTTCATCAGCCAGGGTATCAGCAGGGCGCAGCCGTTGGTGAGTACGAGCAGCACGGTTCCGGCTGCATAACGCCAGCGCAGCCCCTGCAGAAACGGCAGCAGTGCGGTCAGCTCTGCAAGTCGTGACCGTTCCATCAGGCGGCGCAGACCTCTACCGCACAGTCGTAGAGGGTACTCCCCTCGCCCCGGTCGGTCAGGCGCTGTGAGGTCAGTACGTTGATGCCGCGTCCGGCCGGGGTGCTGTCAAGCCGGTAGACCCCTTCACTCACCACCGTGCCGGGCGGCACCTGTTCCGTAATCCGCAGCAGCAGTTCCAGCCTCCCTTCATGGTTAGTCACCAGCACGGTCATGTTGTCACGCAGCCCGCGATCAGACGCATCAGCCGGATGCATCAGCAGGGTTGGCACTCCCCGTCTGGCGAGCAGGTCATCCCGCTCGTTGAAGCTGGAATTCAGGCAGTGGGGACTGACCGACGGTTGCAGACGCAGGGGAAACCCGTCCTGTTCAGCATGGGTTGGCAGCAGGCGCAGCAGCGGCTCAGGCTCGGCCGGATTTAGCAGTTCAATCTTGCCGGAGCGGGTCAGCCAGGGACCACGGGACGAGGCAGGCGGGGTCAGCAGCACCGGCTCACCCAGGCGGAGGCGCTCGGTGGTGGCCTGGTCCCGCCAGCTGTTCGGTTCTGCCAGTAACTGTTCGATCAGGTCGTCGGCAGACTGGCGGAAGAACGGTTCCTGCCAACCCATCCCCTGCGCCAGCAGGCAGAAGGTATCCCAGTTGCTTTTTGACTGCCCGATCGGCGGGATGATCGCACTGCAGCGTTGGGCCTGATAGCTGCCGTAGCTGCGGTACAGGTCCGGGTGCTCCAGCGAGCTGGTGGCCGGCAGGACAATATCGGCGTAGCGAGCCGTATCAGTCAGGAACCGTTCATGCACCACGGTGAACAGATCGTCCCGCTCCAGCCCCTTGATGACTGCATTCTGATCCGGGGCAATGGCGGCCGGGTTGGAGTGGTAGACGTACAGCCCCATGACCGGCGGATTGTCAAGGCTGTTCAGGGCGTTGCCCAATTGGTTCATGTTGATGATCCGGGTGGGGGTGGTCATGAAATCCTCCCGCGTCATCAGGGCCAGCGGAAAGGCAGCGCCGGTGGCAGTGCTGCAGAACAGCCCGCCTCCTGGCTGCTGCCAGGCACCGATGACAGCCGGCAGGGCCGTGAGGCAACGCACGGTCATGGCGCCGTTGGCGTAGCGGGTCAGGCCGCCCCCCACCTGGATGTACGGGGCACGAGCTGTTGCGTACTCGCGTGCCAGACTGCGGATGGTTGCAGCCGGAACCCCGCAGACCTGGGCCATGGTCTCCGGCGAGCAGTCAGGCAGGGTCTGGGCGCACAGCTCATCAAAGCCGCGCACCTGATCGCTAATAAAGCGACGATCCAGCAGCCCCTCGTCTACGATTACCCGCAGCATGCCCAGGGCCAGGGCCGCATCACTGCCCGGCTTGACCATAATTGCCCGGTCAACAGCGCTGCAGGTGGGGGTGTGGTAGGTGTCAACGGCCCAGACCCGGGCGCCCCGTTTACGGGCTGCCTGGGCATCGGCCATGCTGTGGATGCTGGTGGCAGCGGCGTTGAGCCCCCAGAGGATGATCAGGTCGCTCTGGCAGCGCTCGGCTGGGTCTAGGCTCGGGGTGTCCCCCATCACCGCCTTCCAGCCAGCCTCTTTGGCCGGGGTACAGATGGTGCGGGCCAGCCGGCTGGCCCCCAGTTTGTGAAAGAAGGGGTGGCCGCTGTTGCGCTGTACCAACCCCATGGTACCGGCGTAGGAATAGGGCAGGATTGCCTCGGCACCGTGGAGGTCGATAATCTCCTGCCAGCTGCTGCAGATCTGCTCCACTGCCTCATCCCAGCTGATCGGCCTGAACTGACCGCTCCCCTTGGAACCGGTACGGAGCAGCGGGCTGGTCAACCGCTGCGGTGAGTGTACAGTCAGATTGTACTGGCGCATTTTACCGCAGATCAGTCCCCTGGTGATCAGGTGGTCCGGATCCCCCGTCACCCCCACGACACGGTCCTCTGTAACGGTTACCAGTAGTCCGCAGGCATCGGGACAATCATAGGGACAGACAGAACGGTAACGCATGAGAGTACCTCAAACAAGGGAAGGAATGCGTGAAAACCATTAAAAATCTCATGGTTACAGATCAGCCTCTTCAAAATCGAAGTCGATCTGCGAATCTGACGGTGGCCAACTGCTTTGGCCCATACGCTTTTCATACCAACGGTGCATTGTGGCATCATCAACCGCATATTCTCCACGGGCAGACTTCCAGACCAGCGCAGGAACACGCTGACGTAGCGCTTCCAGGGCATTTTGCGCTTTTTGGGCACTTATCGTCATTCTTGTTTGGTCTCGATAAAACTTAAGGGCCTCGGCATCATAGGGTCTGAAACGCGGTCCCTGTTCGAGCATGCGCCAAAGCACCGCTCTCTCCAGAGGCTTCAGCCCCAGATAATCCGATTCCATTTGCGCCTCGTCGTCAGATTGCCGTTGTTTCGCGGCCTCCTGCAACGCCTGCTCGAAACGTCCTTTAATGTCGGAGAGCGGACTTAATACCTGTCCAAGAGCTTCCATGAAAAATTGCGGGCGGCAACCAAAGCCTTGAAAGGCCTCGAACAACATGCTGCTGTCAACCGGTCTGAGATCTGGCCTCTGAGATTCGATCAGTCCCCCGATATAGTCGATAAAGTCCTTACCCAATTCCGGCATGCGCTGAATTTGTGAACCATAAAAAGGTGCGCCGGTTGTGTTGACCAGACGTAACAGCTTGTCGCGATCCGAACCCGACATTACCAGCATCAGTTTGATCTCTCCCGGACAGTTCAGCTGATCACGGGCTGATTTGAGCGCTGCCATGGCATTTTCCCCAGCTTCGCTGGTCAGGGCATGTTGAGCTTCATCAATGATCAGCGCGACCGGTGCGTTGGCAGTTTCATTGAGCGCTCGTAAAGCATCAACCAGCGGTACACCATCGATTTTGCCAATTTTGCTGGTATCAATCTGTAGCCAACCGGCAAGGCTGATCTTTTCCAACCCAGCCTTTTGGGCCGCCTTGGCGATGACCCCCAGGTGTGGTTTCAAGGCCCGACTGATAACTTCGGCAATCAAGACTCCGGGGTCACGGCGTTGATCAGCCCAGAGATCGACATAGACCACTACAACACCGGCCCGTTCCAGTGCCGGCCTCAGGTCGGCCTGCAGGAAGGTTGACTTGCCGGTTCGCCGGGGAGCCGCTAAAAACAAGCCATTGTGGGCATCGCCGAAAACTGCCTTGCCCTGCAGGGCGACGACCAGTTCTTCGGCCAGCTGCGTTCGGGGGTAATGAATCATGTCAATTATCCTTTTTTATTTCGTGCCGGATAATTTATCTTTTTTGAAATAAAAGTCAATAAAATCGGTTTTAGATCTACCAACCGTATTCTACCAGCCACCCATGAATCGTCCGTTTGACAAAAAAAGACCGTAATATCGAAACATTACGGTCTAAGTTTACATTTTTAAATTTAGGGGTCTTTAGAACGGGATGTCATCATCCTGAAACGGTGGCTCATCGTAGCTGACCGTGGTATCGGCCACTGCCCCGGCAGCAGGACGGCGCGGAGCCGCAGACCCGCCAGCGGCATCACCTTTGCCGCCCAGCATCTGCATCCGGTCGCCGACGATCTCGGTGGTGTATTTGTCATTGCCGTCACGATCGGTCCACTTGCGGGTCTGCAGGCGTCCCTCGATGTAGACGGTCTTGCCTTTGGCCAGGTATTCACCGGCAATCTCTGCCTGCTTGCCCCACAGGGTGACCCGGTGCCACTCGGTCCGTTCTTCCCACTCGCCGCTCTTGTTCTTGAATTTCTCGCTGGTTGCCAGGGAAAAGGTGGCCACTGCCTGGCCTGAGGTGGTATAACGCACCTCCGGATCTTTTCCCAGATTGCCGATCAACATCACTTTGTTCAGGCTGGCCATAGCTTTCATCTCCCTGAGTGTCATTCTGTGTGGAGGTCGTTTATACCACCCTGCAGGAAACGGTGCAAGGCATTCGGCCCTTGCTTGACCTTACCCGTTAAAATAGCTACACTTCCGCAGCTTTTGACGGGGGTGTCGTTGTGGCTGTTCTGCGTGGCCTGCTTTATATGGCGGTATTTTTTCCACTTACCTTTCCGATTGCAGCAGCGGCGATCCTGTCGACCCTGCTGGATCGTCGTTATTACAGCTGGTTTGCCCGCTTCTGGGGGCGGCTGGGTATCGCTCTGGCCAGACTTAAGGTAACGGTCAGCGGCGCAGAAAACATCCCGCAAGGGCCGATCATCGTGATGAGCAACCATGCCAGCAACTTTGATATACTGGCGATGTTGGGCTATTTCCCTCGTCCCCTCTCCTGGATCGCTAAAGAGGAGCTGTTCAGGATTCCGGTCTTTGGCTGGTCCATGCGGCGGGGCGGCTATATACCGCTGGATCGGGGGGACGGCCGCAAGGCGCTGAAAAGCATGGATCAGGCGGCCCAGCTGATCAAGGACGGCACCAGTGTCATCGTCTTTCCTGAGGGAACCCGCACCCGCAACGGCAGGCTGCTGC
Source organism: uncultured Geobacter sp. (assembly GCA_964648885.1). Taxonomy (GTDB): domain Bacteria; phylum Desulfobacterota; class Desulfuromonadia; order Geobacterales; family Pseudopelobacteraceae; genus Trichlorobacter. Next base: position 5,044 of record CAZYMK010000157.1, read on the forward strand.
CGTTCAAGCGAGGCGGTTTTCTGCTGGCGGTGAAGGCCGGGGTACCGGTAGTGCCGGTCAGTATCAAAGGAAGTTTTGCCATCAACCCTGGGGGCTCGTTGGGACTGAACCTGGGCAAGGCAGTGCAGATCACGATTCACCCTGCCATAACCATTCCGGAAGGGCTGAAGCGGGCCGAGGCTGAAGAACTGCTGATGCAGCAGGTGGAGCAGGCCATCAGCGCGGGGGTGGTATGATGGCGCCCCAGTATCTGCTGCTGGTGCTGGTTGGACTGGCAGCTCTGGGCTGGGGGTTCTGGGCTGCCCATCGCTGGCCATCCCCCCGTCATCTCCTCCCCGGTCTGGTGTCTGTACTGGGGGTGCTGTTGCTGATGATCGGCGCTCTGCTGACCTTTCTGCCCCGTTTTTTTCTGGAATAACCACCATGCTGCGTACCATTTCCACCATCATTATCACCCTGTTGCTCAGCTTGAGTCTGCTGGTCGCCAATGTCTGGTGGCGACAGAAGGTGCAGTTTGCAGAGGGAGAGGCCGGTTTTCGTAACGGGGATTTTATGGTGGCCCTGACCGGTTATGAGTCGGCCATCCGGATGTATCTGCCCTTTTCAGAACGGGTTGAGGAGGCAGCTGAACAGATCTGGCTGCTGGCAGAGACCGCCGAACGGGCCGGTGATCTTGACCGTGCCCTGGCAGGCTACCGAACGCTGCGCAGCTCCTTCTACGGCGTGCGCTGGCTGCGGCAACCAGGTCAGTACTGGATCGACTGTTGTGACAAAAAAATTGCGGTGCTGGCACCGTTGCGTAAAGGACAACAACCATGAACGGAAATAATGCGCCGTTGCGTATCGTAGCATTAGGCGGCTTGGGCGAGATCGGTATCAACTGCATGGCCTACGAATGCGGGGACGACCTGATCCTGGTGGATGCCGGGCTGATGTTCCCGGATGCCGATATGCCGGGGATCGATTATGTCATCCCTGATTTCAGCTGGCTGCGGGAACGGGCCGACAAGCTGCGCGGTATCCTGCTGACCCACGGTCATGAAGACCATATCGGCGCCTTGCCGTTTCTGCTGCGGGAGTTTCCCGTGCCGATCTACGGCACCGCACTGACCCTGGGGATTCTGGAGGGGAAGCTGCAGGAGTACAAGGTGACTGCCGACTTGAACCCGGTGAAGCCTCGTGATGTCGTCACTCTGGGCTGTTTCAGCGTCGAGTTTATCCGGGTGGCTCACTCGGTGGTTGATGGTTGTGCCCTGGCCATCAGCACACCGGAGGGGATTGTGATCCATACCGGTGATTTCAAGCTGGATCAGACCCCGGTGGATGGTGAGGTGACCGACCTGGCCTCCTTTGCCCGCTATGGCGACCAGGGGGTGCTGGCGCTCCTGTCCGACTCTACCAATGTGGAGCGGGAGGGGTACACCATCTCTGAGCGCTATGTTGGCGAGGCGCTGGCCGATCTGTTTCCCAAGTGTAAGGGCCGGATCATTGTGGCTGCCTTTTCCAGCAACATTCACCGGGTACAGCAGGTGGCTGATGTGGCGGCAGCCTGCGGGCGCAAGGTGCTGCTGAACGGCCGCTCCATGGTCAACAACGTACGGATCGCCCGCAATTTGGGCTATCTGAAGATAGCCGATGACCTGCTGATGGATATCCGTGAGCTGAACCATCTGCCGCCGGAACAGGTCTGTATCATCTCTACCGGCAGCCAGGGGGAGCCGATGTCGGCCCTGGTGCGGATTGCCATGGACGACCACAAGCAGATCAAGCTGGAAAAAGGTGATACGGTCATCCTCTCCTCCCGTAATATCCCCGGTAACGAGCGGACCATCTCCGAGCTGATCAACCACCTCTACCGCCGTGGTGCCGATGTTCATCACGAAAAGGTCTCCGAGGTGCATGTCTCCGGCCACGCCTCGCAGGAGGAGCTGAAGCTGATGATGAACATTGTCAGGCCCCGCTTCTTTATGCCGATCCACGGCGAGTACCGCCACCTGGTGTTGCACCGTCGGCTGGCCATGAAGGTGGGGATACCGGAGGAGCGCTGCCTGCTGGCAGTCAACGGCGAGGTGGTCTGTTTCTATAATAACACCGCCTGCATTGAGGAGACGGTGGAGGTTGGCCGGGTCTTTGTGGATGGCAAGGGCGTGGGGGATGTGGGGGAGGTGGTGCTCAAAGACCGCCGACACCTGGCTGAAGACGGTATGGTGCTGGTGAT
>CAZYMK010000158.1:0-7244 GCA_964648885.1 uncultured Geobacter sp.
TCAGCTCCATGGTGCATGAGATGTTCGACAATATGGAGGCCCGCAGGGCCCAGTCGTCAGAAGTGGTCAAAGAGCTGGAAAGCATGAAGAACACTACCTGCCAGCTGTAAGATTGGTGTGTGCCTGACTTTTCAGAATGCTCCGTTTTCAGCTAGTGCCTGCAGAGCCCTTCTGGCGGAGCAGCAGCTCTGCAAAGCCCTCTGCCGGCAACGGCTTACTGTAGAGATACCCCTGATGCAGGTTGCACCCAAGACTGCGCAGGCAATCGCTCTGTTCTTCCCGTTCTACCCCCTCGGCCAGCAACTGGAAACCCAGGCTTCGTCCCATCTGGACGATGGTCATAACAATTTTGAGGTCCTTGACCCCACTGGGCAAATCATCGACAAAGGATTTATCAACTTTGAGCAGGTCAAACGGAAAGTGTTTCAGATAGGTCAGCGAAGAATACCCGGTTCCAAAATCATCCAGTGCCAGTTTTATACCCAACGCCTTCAGATCCTTCAGTAACGTAATGGTCTCATCCTCATGCTGCATCAGGGCGGACTCGGTCAGTTCCAACTCCAGCAGCTCTGCCGGAAAGCCGGTGGTATCCAGGATCTGGTGTACCAGCTCCACCAAGCCGGGCTGACGAATCTGGGCCGGCGAAAGGTTGACCGCCAGCGTGATGGGGGGTAATCCCTGGTCCAGCCACTGGTGCCCCTGCAGGCACGTATGGCGTAGGATCCACTCACCCATCGGGATTATGCAGCCGATCTCTTCAGCCAAGGGGATAAAACGCAGCGGTGAGACCAACCCCAGAACAGGATTCTGCCAGCGCATCAGCGCCTCGGCCCCCACGATTCGGCCAGTGCTGCTCTCTACCTGGGGCTGATAGTGGACCCGTAGCTCCTCTTTTTCAACGGCCCGTCGCAGATAATTACCCAGATTGATTCGTTCCAGGGCCTTTTCAGTCATATCATCACGGTAGTAGGCGAAGCGTCCCCGCCCCTGCTGTTTTGCCTGGTACAGGGCCGCATCGGCCTGCTGCAAAAGTTCCATGGCGTTTTGACCGTGATCGGGGAAGAGGGCGATGCCGATGCTGACCCCACTCTGCAGCTCAATGCCGGTGTCAAGCCGGAACGGCTGTTGCAGCAGCGCAATGATATCTTCGGCTATAAGCGGAACATGTTCCAGTTGCTCCAACTCCTCCAACAACACAATGAATTCATCACCACCCAGCCGGGCCACCAGATCGCTGGAACGCATCCGCTCCCGCAACCGCTTGCCAGTCAGACTCAGCAGGGCATCACCGGTCAAATGCCCGAAGCTATCGTTGATATCCTTGAAATGGTCCAGATCAAGACAGAGCAACGCAAGCGTCCGATCCTTGCGGCGTGCCAGCTCAATGGCCTGGGCCAGATGGCTGCAGAGCATCCGGCGGTTGGGCAGATCAGTCAAAGGGTCACGCCACTCCAGGTATTCTATCTGTTGCTGGCTCTGCTTGATCCCGCTAATATCACTAAAGACGGCAATGTATCGGCTTACGGCGCCTTGAGCATTCTTGACGGAGCTGATGGACAGCAATTCAGGGTAGACCTGCCCATCCTTACGACGATTCCATATCTCTCCCTGCCACCTGCCAGTTCCCAGCAAGATGTGCCACATGGCCTGATAGAATGAGCGATCATGACGACCGGATTTAAGCAGACGATGGGTCTCGCCAAGCACCTCATCGGGCTGGTAACCGGTAATTTCGCAATAGGCCCGGTTGACCGAGATGATCCGTCCCTGCGCGTCTGTAACGGCAATCCCTTCGTTACTGTTCTCAAAAACCGTTGCAGCCAGCTCCAGTTGCTGCTGGCTCAACAGGCTCTCACGCTCCTGCTCGGCCACATCCAGGGCATATCTCAGGTCGCTCACCAGTTCATCCAATAATTGCAATTCTGCAGAATGGGTCAACAGATGCGGATCATCGGTATATAACACCAGCAGGACCGGCAACGAGCGTATCGGACGGATCAGATAACGGGCCAGGGCCTTGAAGGGTTGAGCCTGATTGAGTGAGGCAGGTCCGTCTGGCAAGCCGGATGCAGGGACTGCATCACATTCTGTACTGAGCGGAAGAACAATCCGGCACCCTTCGTCAGGCGCAACAATACTCCCTTGAGCCTGCAGTACCTCCATGTCGATACCGGCGCACACCGCAGGAAAATAGCCTCCCATGCCGTCAGGCAGACCGACCCAGGCCATAACAAAACTTTGATCAGCAATCAGGGTATCGCAGACAAATTGAAACAGCTCCCTGGGGTCAGGCCGGTGAATGATTGTCTGGTTTACCTCTGAAAGAATCCGGTACAGCCTGGTCAGACGGGCGTTTTCCTGCTCCAGTTGTTTTTCGCGGGTTACAATCCGGGCAGAACCGACCGTACCGATCAGCTTGCCATCGGCATCATACAGAGGGGCCTTATAGACATCCAGACACAGCAATACTCCCCTGACCATGCCGTACTCTTGATACTGCATCGGCTGACGGGTAGCCAGGGTGGTTTGATCGGAGCGCTCACAGAGGTCGCTGAAGCGATACCAATCAGCGTTGTCAGGGTTTTCGGCTACAATTCTGGCAGCAAAGAGATCATGGGATTTGCCCAAAGGCTCGTCGGGCGTATCCGGAAACAACAGGGTGTCGTTATTGGCCTTGTTGCTGAACAGATAGTGATGCTGCAGATCCTTGGCCCAGATCAGATCCGGCACATTGTCGCTGATACTCTGTAAAAACCGGGCGGTGGCCCGGTGTCCGGCAAGAGCCACCTGCAGCTCCTGCTCGGTATGCTGGCGAATCGCAATCTCCTGCTCAAGTATCAGGGCCTGTTCATGCAGCTGTTCCATCTGTACGGTCAGCTCATGTTGTTGATGATCCAACCCCTCCTGCATCCGGTTAAAACTTGCCGTCAGCAGTTGCAGCTCTCTCGCAGAGTGCTTGCTCAACGCAAACTGACGTTCACTTCCCAGTTTTGCGTCAAGCTGTTCCAGATGTTCGGCAAAATGCACCAGTGGGGTGGTGATGGAACGTAAGACCAGCCAGGAAACTGCCACGGCCACGGCTCCCACAAAGATCACCATCGCAACCAGCACAAAAGCGGCACGCCTCGCCGGCCCGAACGCCTCCTGTTCTGGAATATTGGAGGCAAGAATCCACGGGGCATGCCGGATCTGGTGAAAACTGGCCACCATCGGCAGCCCACGGGAGTTGACTGTTCTGCCGGTCCCTTCCCAACCGGTCAGGGCCTTGTCAAACAGGCGGTTTACCCCCGGCGGCACATCCTGTTGCATGATCCGTGCAGGATCAGGATGTACCAGCATGGTACGGTCTTTTGCGTAAAGATACAGATACCCGCCTGTGCCGATACGATGACGGGTGATGGAACCAATAACGTTATCACCGTCAAGGCGCAGTCCGCCGGAAAGAATGCCGACCACCCGTCCGTCCCGGTCTCGTATCGGAGCAGAAAATTGCACCACCGGATGGTGGGGGGGCTTGGTGGAGCGAAACGGTGCCGAGATAGTAGCGCCAGGTGAGACGATCGCCTGCCTGAAAAAAGGATGCTGAATGAAATTAAAGACCGTACGGCCAGCTTGTGCAGGGGTCTCGGCAATCAGCTGGCCCTCGACATTCATCACTACCAGACCGTCATCAAAGATTTGGGCAATACCGACCCGGTTTTTCAGAAAGCGCTGGGCTGCTGCAGGATTTTGTATCGCCTCGGGCGGCATGACCTCGGCAACCACCGTCAATTGGGTCTGAGCCAAGGAAAGCTTGGCGTCAATTTCCATCTGGATGGCGCTCAGCAGCGTAGACTGTTGTGTGTCCAGCATAGAGATCAGATTCCAACGGTAAAAGGGCAGCATAACCGCTGCAATGCTTATGAGCAGACAGAGTCCGCTTACCAGCATCAAGACCGTCAGCCGCCCCTTGATCCCCATAGAATGTAGCTTTTCAGACAGGCCCATACCAGCTCAGAAGCTCCTATGCCAAGAATTGCGGCACTGTAGCGTAATGACAGCAAGCTCGTAAAGAACAGATTCGATAAAATCTTGACATATGCTTACCCCACCAACACCTCCTGAAGCAGGAGAGGCATGTAGTAGATGCTGCCCTGGCAGAGGGTTTGCTCACTCAAATACAATGAATCCGATCGTAAAACCAACAATATTAATGTATGTATACACACCTTGATGACTTGTTCCCCACGAGACAAGTGAGTAAATCAATTTAATTTCAAAGAGGGCGCACTACGTGAAGACAGCAACTGCTATCGCTTTGTTCTGCGCCGGAGGCGGGCTCGCCCGTTATTACCTCTCCGGTTGGGTCCATGGTCTGCTGGGACGAGGCTTTCCCTACGGAACCTTTGTGGTCAACATCATAGGCGCCTACCTTATTGGCCTGATCATGGAGCTTAGCCTGCGCAGTACCTTGCTTTCAAGCGACCTGAGAATCGGTCTGACGGTCGGTTTCCTGGGTGGACTGACCACCTTTTCAACTTTTAGCTACGAAACTTTCAAACTGCTGGAAGACGGCCAGCTTGTTATCGCGTTTGCCAACGTGCTGGCCAGTGTGGTGGTCTGTCTGTTGTTTACTTGGCTGGGGATTGTGACCGTCCGTTCGTTTGCGTAGCCGGTAGAGCATTAAACCTTAACGCAGAGAGGCATGAGTCACGCTTCGACTCCGCTCAGCGTACGAACTGTTCCCTGAGCGGAGTCGAAGGGAGCTTACACAGAAGGAGATGATCAAATGTCCAAGCTGATTGGCGAACAGCAGTTGATGCGAATCTTCATCGGAGAGGCAGATCGTCATGGTCACCGCCCGCTGTACGAAGCCTTGGTGGAACTGCTGCGCAAGGACGGTTTTGCCGGTGCCACGGTCTTGCGGGGTATCTGCGGTTTCGGGGCCAACCGGGTCTACCATACCCAGAAGCTGCTGGATCTGTCGGCTGATATGCCGGTTATTATCGAGGCCGTGGACAGCCAGGAAAAGATCACTGCCATCATGCCGCAGATTGACGCCATGATGGTCGGCGGTATGATTACACTGGAGAAGATAACCGTGATCAAGTATTCCCACAAACAGCAGCAGAAATAAGGAGGGTAGCCATGCTCTATTCTGAAGAGGTTGAAAAGATGACCTGTGTGGCCAAGGGGCCGAACCACGGTCCGGCGCCGATCCCGCAGGAGGGCCGCTGGACCCAGGCCAAAGAGATCAGGGATATTGCCGGGCTGACCCACGGGGTGGGCTGGTGCGCACCTCAGCAGGGGGCCTGCAAGCTGACCTTGAACGTGAAGGATGGGATTATTGAAGAGGCGCTGGTGGAGACCCTGGGCTGCTCCGGTATGACTCATTCAGCTGCCATGGCAGCGGAGATTCTGCCTGGCAAAACCATCCTGGAGGCGCTCAATACCGACCTGGTCTGTGATGCCATCAATACTGCCATGCGAGAACTGTTTCTGCAGATCGTCTATGGCCGCTCCCAGACCGCCTTTTCAGAAGGTGGCCTGCCGATCGGTGCTGGACTGGAGGATCTGGGCAAGGGGCTGCGCAGCCAGATCGGCACCATGTATGGCACGGTCGCCAAAGGAGTGCGCTATCTGGAGATGGCCGAGGGGTATGTGACCCGTCTGGCGCTGGATGATCATGCTGAGGTAATCGGGTACGAGTTTGTCCATCTGGGCAAGATGATGGATATGATCCAGAAGGGGACCGATGCCAATGAAGCACTGGCGAGAGCAACTGCCAGTTATGGCCGTTTTGACGAGGCAACCCGCACCATCAACCCCAGACACGAATAATCAGGGAGGAACCTATCATGGCACTGTTTGAAGGATATGAGCGCAGGATAGCAAAAATAACTACCGTGCTGACCAAGTACAGCATCGCCTCCCTTGAAGAAGCCCGTTTGCTAACAGAAGCCAAGGGAGTAGATATCTACAGCATTGTTAAAAGTATCCAGCCGATCTGCTTTGAGAATGCCTGTTGGGCTTACATCCTGGGGGGAGCGATCGCCCTGAAGAAGGGTGAGACCAGGGCAGTGGAAATTGCCACATCCGTAGGAGAAGGGCTGCAGGCCTTCTGTATCCCCGGTTCGGTTGCAGAGGATCGCAAGGTAGGGATCGGCCACGGTAACCTGGCTTCCATGTTGTTGCTGGAAGAGACCCGTTGTTTTGCCTTTATTGCCGGGCATGAGTCATTTGCCGCAGCTGAAGGGGCGATCGGCCTGGCTAAATCAGCCAACAAAGCCCGCACCGAGCCGTTGCGGGTGATCCTGAACGGCCTGGGTAAGGATGCCGCCCAGATTATCTCCCGCATCAATGGCTTTACCTATGTGCAGACCCAGTTTGACTATGCCAGCGGTGATCTGGCCATTGTGCGTGAAATCGCCTACTCCAAGGGAGAAAAGGCCAAAGTGCGCTGTTATGGTGCCGATGATGTGCGGGAGGGGGTGGCCATCAATCATCATGAGGGGGTGGATGTCTCCATCACCGGTAACTCCACCAACCCGACCCGTTTCCAGCATCCGGTGGCCGGTACCTACAAGAAGGAATGTCAGGAACAGGGCAAGAAGTATTTTTCCGTGGCCTCCGGTGGCGGTACCGGTCGTACCCTGCACCCGGATAACATGGCAGCCGGGCCTGCCTCCTACGGTATGACCGACACCATGGGCAGGATGCATTCTGATGCCCAGTTTGCCGGATCGTCGTCGGTTCCGGCCCATGTTGAAATGATGGGTTTTCTGGGCATGGGTAATAATCCGATGGTGGGGGCCTCAGTGGCTGTGTCGGTAGCACTGCAAGGTGCGGTATCATCATCGCCTTGATTGACCGACGTTCAAAAAAGAGTGGCATTCAATTTTTTGAACGTGTTAATGTGACGATCTGCGACAACAGCCACCCAGCCGGGGGTTGATCTACCGCAACCGTAAGTAAACAACCATACGCCTGGATTTTCGCGAACCGGGACGGACGAGACAGAAGGCGCCAGCGCTAAAACCGGAGCCGTCATTAAACCGTGTACCGTCCAGTGGTACGCGGTTTTTTTATGGGACCAATCATGCGCAAGAAAATCACTATTCCCGAGCTGCTGCAGATGAAGCGTGAAGGCCGCAAAATTGCGGTACTGACCGCGTACGACTTTCCTACCGCCCGTCTGGTTGATGCCGGCGGTGTGGATGCCATTCTGGTGGGAGACTCTGTCGGAGTGGTCTTTGGCGGCCATG
>CAZYMK010000159.1:0-7203 GCA_964648885.1 uncultured Geobacter sp.
CGTTGCACCCGTGCATGCTGCTGGCTCATGAAAATACGCCTTTCAGTACACAAAACATTCGTAACTGCTGCAGAATAACCGATTCAGCACCATGCTTCAAGACTTAGCTGCCGTACAGCTAACGACATGAGCGATGCTTGTCAATCCGTCAATTGCGGGTATACTTGCCGTTACCAACTCGGGAGAGGTCCACCAATGCGGATCACCACTAAACTTACCCTGATCATATCACTGTTGCTCATCACGTTGTTCGCAGCAATCGGCTGGAGTTCCTACCGGCATGAACAGCAACTGATCAGAGAACAGGCCGTTGACAAGGCGCGGATCATTGCCCGTCAGATCATTGAAACAAGAGACTACCTCTCACGTGCCGAACAAGGGGCGTCACACCGCAACTTCGCCCTGGTCCCCCAGGTGGCTGCGACCAAGATCGCCACCAGGATTACCGAAGGTTCCCCTTACTATGTCCGCCAGATCTCTTTAAGCCATCGTAATCCAGAAAACCGGCCCGACAGGTATGAAACGGCTGAACTGCAGAAAATGGCTGTGTCCGGCACTCCGCAGGAGCAGACCGGGACTACTGACGACAACGGAGATGATCAACTCCGCTATCTGTTACCGATGATTGCAGACCAATCCTGCCTGAGCTGTCATGGCACATTTTCTGATGCTCCCCGGTTTGTACAAGAGCGGTTCCCTGAAGGACACCCCTCGTACAACTACCGTTCAGGAGAATTGATCGGCGCCATATCTGTTTCGGTGCCTATGAAGGAAGTGTATCGTACCATTAACAACAACCTGCTGCAGGAACTTGCGATTGAATCCTTTATACTGCTGTTACTGTTGACTCTGACCGGCCTGGTAATCCACCGGGCCATCCTGAAACCTGTCTCTAATGTTGCCAAAGGGATTGAAGAGGTGGCCAGTACCGGAAACTTTACCCAGCGGATTGAACAAACCGGCACAGATGAGATTGGCCACCTGGTGGAATCATTTAACGAACTCATGGCCGAACTGGAACGCAGGACACGCCAAAAGGCCGAGTCTGACGAGCGCTACCGGAATTTTATCGAGATAGCCCAGTCCCCAATCGTCACCTTCCTGCCGGACGGCAAGATTGTCATTACCAATCAAAAGGCAGAAAAACTGTTCGGACTATCCAAAGAAGAGTTGCTTGGCCAGAACATCTGCGACTTTATGGCCACTCCTGATCCACTTAAAACAGGCATCTGTGATTATTTTAAAGCTGGCAGCAGCGGTCTGATCGGTACCACCAGCCGTCAAACGGTTCGTGATATCTGTGGACGCCTTTTTGAGGTAGAAATGGTTATCTCGGTATCTCAATCAGACAGAGACGCCATGTTCACCGCCATCCTCAGGACCACCTCAAAGTAATATTGGAATACCTGCTGTGACGCTGTCAGCAGTGCCGAAACATCAAAAAACAAGGGCCTCCTGATCACAACAGGAAGCCCTTGTTTTTTCGTGTTACCCTGCCCGCAATCAGTCCACTGACTTCCTCAAAAACGTGGGGATATCGTAGGTATCTTCATCATCAAAAGAGATTGAACCAACATGGCGTGTAGGGCGTACGGCCTGACCTTCTGTCTTCTGACGGTCACGCATAAAGGTCGGTGTATCAATACTGACAACGGTACCCGGCTTGGTGGGGGCTACCGAAACCCCGGTAAAACTTGCGCGTGGACGTTCCGTTTCGCCGAAGCGATCACCAAAACCGGTCACAATAGCGGTCACCTTGATGGTGTCTTCCAGACTCTCATCAATGACCACACCAATGATGATATTGGCATCCTCGTGAACCTTCTCATGGATAGTCTTGTTAACAGCATCAAAGTCGTCCATGCTCATGCTGGAAGAACCGGTGATATTGACCAGCACACCCCGCGCACCGGACACATCAATATCTTCCAGCAACGGGGATGATATCGCCTTGATGGCCGCTTCGTTGGCACGATTGTCGCCGCTGGCAATACCGATACCCATCATGGCCATTCCGCGCTCACTCATGATCGCCTTTACATCAGCAAAGTCGACGTTGATGAAGCCGGAGGTGGTGATCAGGTCCGAGATCCCTTGCACGGCCTGGCGCAAAACGTCGTCAGCAGGCTTGAAGGCGTCCAGAATACCCAACGAACGGGGAGCGATACTGATCAGGCGGTCATTCGGAATAATGATCAACGAATCAACATGTTGCTTCAAGGCCTTGACCCCCTGGTCAGCCTTGGCCATGCGCTGCTTGCCTTCCCGTGAAAACGGCTTGGTGACGATCCCGACGGTCAAAGCCCCTACCTCGCGTGCCACTTCGGCTATTACCGGTGCAGCACCGGTACCGGTACCACCTCCCATGCCGGCCGCAATGAAGATCATGTCGGCACCTTTGAGCATCTCGGCCAGCTGTTCCTTGTCTTCAAGGGCGGCATCTCGACCAACGTTCGGATTGGCACCAGCCCCCAACCCTTTCGTCAACTGTCCTCCAAGCTGCACCTTGATCGGCGCCTTCGAGTAGCGAAGCGCCTGGGCATCAGTATTGGCAACGATAAACTCAACCTTGTTCATACCGCTGGCCAGCATGGTGTTCACTGCGTTGCCACCACCACCACCAACTCCGATAACTTTTATAACTGCGCTCTGCTCAATGGTCTCGTCGAATTCGAACATCCGCTCCCCCCGATATTAAGTGGTTGTGTCAGTATGTGCTGCAGGGTTGCCGTGACGCAGCTGGAACTGCTGCCAGTTTGCGCCCTACTAGAAGAATTCCCGGAACCAGCTTTTCATCCGTCTGGTTGCGGTGTTGAAGATACTGTCTTCTGACTTGGTGGCCGGAAACTCCCCAGGTCCCATCATGTTACGGCTACCGTAGACAATCAGGCCAACGCTGGTCGAATAAACCGGCGAATTTACTACATCTATCAACCCACCAATCCGTTGCGGCAGGCCCCGTCGAACCGGCAGATTAAAGATCTGTTCGGCCAGCTCCGGCATTCCTTCGAGTATACTCGATCCACCGGTAATTACAACACCGGATGCAATGGTATCTTCCAGGCCGGATTTGATTATTTCGCGATTTACCAGTGAAAACAGCTCCTCCACACGGGGTCCGAGAATTTCGCACAGCACATTTCTCGAAAGTTCCCGTGGTTTGCGCCCTCCAACACTTGGCACCTCGATCCGTTCATCCTTGCCCACCAGGGCAGAAAGACAGCAGCCGTGGTTGCGCTTGATTTTTTCAGCCTCGGCAAAGGGTGTACGAAGTCCCACGGCAATATCGTTAGTCAGTTGATTGCCACCCAGGGAGATAACCGAGGTATACTTGATGGCTCCTTCACCAAAAATAGCGATATCAGTGGTTCCGCCGCCGATATCCACCAGGCAGACCCCCAGCTCCTTTTCATCGGCAGAGATGACCGACTCGGATGACGCCAGTTGCTCCAGTACAATGTCAGCCACATCAAGACCGGCACGGTTACAGGACTTCACAATATTCTGGGCGCTGGCAACAGCACCGGTAACGATGTGGACCTTGGCCTCCAGACGGACTCCGCTCATCCCCAGCGGTTCACGGATGCCATCCTGCTCGTCGATGATGAACTCCTGCGGCAGGATATGAATCACCTCCCGGTCCATCGGGATGGCAATGGCCTTGGCCGCGTCTATAACCCGCTTGATGTCCTCCTGGGATACCTCGCGATTTTTAATGGCGATGACTCCCTGGGAATTGATCCCCCTGATATGGCCACCGGCAATGCCGGCATAAACCGACTTGATTTCACATCCGGCCATCAGTTCGGCCTCTTGAACCGCCTTTTTGATGGAGCCAACAGTGCTCTCAATGTTGATCACCACCCCCTTGCGCAGGCCGGTTGAAGGGCTGGAGCCGATACCAACGATCTCAATGCCGTCTTCAGTTACATTGCCGACCACGGCGCAGATCTTGGTGGTACCGATGTCGAGTCCGACGATCAGGTTGTCTCTTCTGGCGGACATATCTATCCCTCCTGTGTCAAAGTTGAGCAGCAGCTCAACTCTTCTTGACCACTATCCGGTCACTGTAATCAAGGTCGATGTACTGCAACCCCGGTTGTTGCGTCATGAGATTCTGGTAGATGCGGGCAAAACGCAGCAGCTTGTTGTCAAAATCCTCATTTCCGATCTTTATCGGCAGGGCGCCTGAGGTGGTGTACAGAGTGAATCCGTGGGCGCCATCGTAATGAATCTCGGATACATCCGCAAGGATAAATGAGCCGTGTTGTTTCAGCGCATCCAACAATTGACAGGCAGTCTTGAGCGCCACTTTGGTGGTGATCGGGTCAGCATTCAGCTGCTCTTCCTCGAAGCCTGTTACCACCGGGAAATCAAGGACATCACCCAAATTAAGCGGCTTGAACGGTTCGCCGTTTGCGTCCAGGTAATACAGCAGCCCCATATTGATAACGGCCACCGGTTGACGCTCCTGAATGCTGATTGACAAGGTACCGGGATAGAAACGCTGCACCTTGACCGAGCCTACCCAGGGGTTGGATGAGACCTGTTGCCCGATGTTTTTCAGGCGCAGAGTCAGCAGGTTCTGACCGATCGTAACGCCGGTCAGTGAAATGATCTCCTCACGGCTTAACCTGTTGATACCGCGTACCTCAACCTTTTGCACCGGCAGCGGCGTTGACTGCAGCAAGCGGTGGATCACCCCGGCCAGCAAAGCTCCGGCCAGCAACGCCAACCCGGCCCTGCTGCCGATTCTGATCAGCGGCAACAGGTATTTGCGCAGATCAACCGGCTCTTTTTTAACCTTGAGCTTGTTTGACGCCACCTTCTTCTTGCCGGAAGGTCCGCCAATATGCCGCAGGTCGTTCATCATGCTCCCTGCTGGATCTTGAGCCGGGCAGACAGTAGAATCTGTTCCACCAGCTGAGGAAACGACAGTCCGGCCCCTTTCTGGGCAATTTCGGGCAACAGCGAAAGTGCCGTCATACCGGGCAACGTGTTGACCTCCAGCAGGTAACAGTCACCATGATCGGTGACCAGAAAATCAACCCGACAGTAACCGTCGCAACCAAGCGTCTGGTGTGCCTTCAAACCAAGCTGCTGCACTTTTTCATACAGGGCTGCATCAAGCCGGGCTGGAAAGAAGTGCTCGGCCATACCGTCACTGTACTTGGCCTCAAAGTCGTAAAACTCCTTTTTCGGTACAATTTCAATGGCGCCAATCGGCCGGTTATCCAGAATGCCGACCTGCACCTCACGACCTTTAACATACTGCTCCACCAGAACCAGTTCGTCATATTGAAACGCCTCGTCCAGGGCTGCCTGCAGCTGGTCGGCCTGCCTGACAATGGAGACCCCCACCGACGAGCCTTCCTGCGCTGGTTTGACCACCACCGGCAGCCCGAACGGCACTGCGTCTGCATCAAGGGTATCCCCGCGCCGAACTGACAGATACGGAGTAATGATCAGCCCTGCAGCGGCAAAGGCCTGTTTGCTGTACAGTTTATGCATGGCAAGCGCACTGGCCAGTACCCCAGAGCCGGTATACGGAATCTGCAGCAGCTCCAGCAGCCCCTGTATGCAGCCATCTTCGCCGTAACGTCCATGCAGGGCAATGAAGGCCACCTCAATCCTTTCATCACGCAGCAAGGCGGCAACTTCATAACGTACATCAATGGCAGTACTGTCATAGCCAAGCCCCAGCAACGCCTGATGCACCGCCAGACCACTTTTCAGCGAGACATCACGTTCTGCGGACAAACCACCCATCAATACACCGATTTTTTTGTCCTTCATGGTTCTTCCCCCACAATACGTACCTCTTCTTCAAGCGCCACCCCGGTGGCTGCCAGAACAGCCTGTTTCACCCTGGCAGCCAAGGCGAGACAGTCAGCTGCTGTGGCACTGCCCCGGTTGATCATGAAATTACTGTGCTGCTCTGCCATCTGTGCGCCACCAACCTGAAATCCGCGCATACCGGCTGCATCTATCAGCTTCCAGGCGGCCTGATCCGGCGGATTCTTGAAAAATGATCCGGCACTGGGGTAGCCGACATTGTGCTTTGTCCGACGCAGCTCCAGGTCTCTTCGGATCTCTTCTTCAGTTACCGACGCGTCAACCGGTTCAAGGTGCAGGGTTACAGCCAGGATGCTATCGCCGGGTTGCAGCTCAAGGTGCCGATACCCATAGCTGATCTGCTCCCTTGACAGCTCTACTACCTGACCGTATCGAAGGAACGTCATGCTAGTCATCCGATCAAGCAGACCGCTTCCATAGGCACCTGCATTCATCCGTACCGCCCCGCCAATGGTACCTGGGATGCCGGAGATAAACCCTATACCACCAAGCCCCTGCTTTTGGGCAAAACGGACTACCTGCAGGTTTTCTGCACCGGCCCATGCCTTGATTACGCCGCAATCAAGAAGCTCCACCCGATTCAAACGCTCCAGCGAAATCACTGCCCCCCGTATACCGCCATCTCGTACCAACAGGTTGTAGCCACCACCGATCACCATGTGGGGGTGCCCTGCCTGATCAAGCTGCTTTACCAGCACCAACAGGTCATCCAGATCTACCGGAATCGCGTACAGATCAGCCGGACCGCCCACTTTGAGTGAGGTATGGCAGCTCATCGGTTCATTGCAGAGCAGTGTACCGCAAAACTCAGAATAGTGTTGAACACAGTCTGCCACTACAGCCTCTGCACCAGCTCTTCTCCGGCCTGCCAGATATTCCCGGCTCCCATGGTAATGACAATATCACCCTCTTTGATCACACCGGCCAGATGGTCAGGCAGAGCCAGCCGGTCAGGGATGTAGGTAACATCACGCTGGCCATGACGACGTACTTCCTCGGCCAATCGTTCTGCCGAGACTCCCTCAATCGGCTGTTCACTGGCGGCATAGATATCGGTCAGCACCAGGAGATCGGCATCGTAGAAGCAAGTCACAAAATCATTGAACAGCTCCTTGGTGCGGCTGTAACGGTGGGGCTGGAAGGCAACCACCAGTCTGCGTTCAGGCCACCCGTTGCGAGCAGCGGAAAGGGTCGCTCTGATCTCGGCCGGGTGATGGCCATAGTCATCCACCACCATGATGCCGTTCTTGTCTCCTTTGACCGTAAAACGCCGTCCCACACCGCCAAACTGCGCAAACCCTTCCTGTATCTTGTCAAACGGTACATCCAGCTCCAGCGCAACCGCAG
>CAZYMK010000160.1:0-7166 GCA_964648885.1 uncultured Geobacter sp.
TGGGCTTCACGGATTTCCTGCACATCAGCGGTGTCGATGAAAAACTTCATGGGAGTACCTCCGGTTCTCAGTGGGGTGGTGTGGTATGGTCAAGCTGTTCGCGGAATTTTTCCAGACAGGTCATGGAGCAGAAATAGTGGCGTTCGCCGTCTAGCCTGCCGACAATTGCATCAGCCTTGGCAACGTAGGTGCCGCACACCGGATCCTGCACTGTTTCTTCGCTGTTGCGGGCAGGTGATACCGAAACAGCAGGCTTGGGAGCCATCAGTGCCTTGACAACACGGTACCCGATATAGCCCAGCAACAGAAATATCAGCAGTCGAATCATGAATAAAGTTACTCCAGCAGCTGAACCTGCTCGTTGGTAGCGAGCAGTGCCAGGTGCCCGGCAATGGTGACCGTGCTGCCGGGGGGCTGCAGGTCGGGGGCAATATCCGCCAGCGGTGCCAGCACAAAGCGCCGCTGCAGCATCCGGGGGTGGGGAATCGTCAGGTCAGAAGTCTGTCGCTCAAGTGCGCCATACAGCAGCAGATCCAGATCCATCCGGCGGGATTGCGGCTCGGCTGCCGGTACCCTGCCAAACAGATCCTTTTCGATCCGGAGCAGCTCTTTCAAAAGCTCATCCGGCTGCAAGCGGGTCGCTATCCGTGCCACGGCATTGTAAAACGAGGGGGTACCCGGCAGCATACCCACCGGTGACGTCTCATAAAAGCGGGAGAGCGCGGTTACCCGGCAGCCGGGAGATTTACCCAGTTCAGCAACTGCCCGCAGCAGGTTCAGTTCGCGGTCCCCCAAGTTTGAACCCAGGGCGATGTAGGCATCGGTATCCACAGCCTTGGATTAAAGCATAGTTGTCAAGGTGCGTCAACTGAAGCACAAAAAAAGCCCCCGCTGCCAGGAGGGGCGGCAGCAGGGGCAATGAGAGCCTCACCAAAGGTGGGGCCTCGCAAACGTTTTAATGATGGAGACTATAGCGCACTGTGCTGGAACCTGCAAGCCAAACGGTGTCGCCTGTCAAACAGGGTCACAGCCTGTCTTTACGGCGTCAAAGGTGTTATTCGCATTGGCAGGAGCGGCAGAACCGGGCCAGACAGCAGTCCTTGCAGCCGGGCTTGGGGCGGCAGTACTGCTTGCCGTGCTGCACGATCAGTGCATGATATTCATTAAAAAAGGCTGTGGATGCCGGCAGGGCTGCCATAAAAAAGTCACGCAGTTGCTCGTAGCCGATCTCTTCGGCCACCAGTCCCAGCCGGCTGAAGATGCGCCGGGTGTAGGCGTCAACCACAAAGCTGGGCTTCTGGCCGGCGTAGAGCAGGATCGAATCAGCGGTTTCCGGTCCGATACCCTTGACGGTCAGCAGTTCAGTACGGGTTTGCTGCCAGGGTGCGTGAAAGAGGCTGTCAAGGCTGCCCTGATGCTGCTCCTGCAGAAAATGGACAAACTGCTGCAGACGATCTGCCTTGACATTGAAATATCCGGCCGGTCTGATCAGCTCTGCCAGTGCAGAGGGCTGCAGGTCAGCCAGAGCGGTCACATTCAAAACGGCTGCGGCCTTCAGGTTGGCAATGGCCTTTTCCACATTACCCCAGTTGGTGTTCTGGGTCAGGATAGCGCCGACACAGACCTCAAAAGGGGTCTCACCGGGCCACCAGTGCTGCGAGCCGTAGCGTTCGAGCAGTTCGTCATAAATCTGCAGCAGCTGCTTATTTGCGGACAACAGGCACCCGCAGGTTCTCAAGAGAGGCTTTGTAACCGCCTGAAACGGTAATAAAGCCTTTGTAGGTGTCACTTACGTCGGTCACCCTGGCCATAAACCAGGCGTCTCTGCGGGCAGCTGCCTTTTCCGCAGGCGCATCATAAACATCTCCACGGTTATTGCCTTCAAACATGATTACCTGTGCGCCCAGCTTGATATCAGCGGTTGTGGCCAGCCTGTTGCCCCAGAAATAACGGGTCCAGAGTTTGTTGCCATCGGTTACCTTGAAAAATTCAGCTTCGCCCTTGGTGGCAGACGATGGCGCGGTGGTCAATTTGGCCAGCTGGACGTAGATCCACTCATGGCCCTGCAACGGTTTGTCGCTGATAAAATAATCGTCAGCCTGGATGTAATGGCGGTCTTCCCCTGCTGCCGGTGTTTCATGACGCGGTTGAGCGGGTGGCTGTTCCTGGGAAGGGGGCAGTTGTTCACGTATCTGCTCACTGCCGGTCACCAGCTTGTCTACTGCGTCCATGAATCCGGCCTGTGCTGTCCCGGCAGCACACAGTACCAGTGCTGCAATAATCAATTTTTTCATGCTGTTTCCTCCTTGTGGTGATCATAGATGATCTGCATCGGTTGTATCATAGTCTGGCCGGCTGTAAAGCACAGCCCCCTCATTGTCGTGAAGCGATAATCCCCTGCCGCATATCGGGGTACTGCAGGGTGATCCCCAGTGCCTGCAGCATCCGGCTGTTGTCCACGGTTCGTGCCTCCCTGAAATAGGTAAGCAGCAGCGGCGGCATGGTGCGCTGCGCCTCCTCAAGATCCACCTGGGGCTGGCGCGGTTTGCCCAGGGCGTCGGCGCAGGCATTGAAGTAGGCCGTCATGCTGGCCGGATGGCCGTCACTGACATTGTAGATGCCGCTGCCCTGTTCAAGCACCTTCAGGCAGACCTGCACCAGATCATCAATATGAATCCGGTTGGACGGCCTGGCCAGCTCTTCCTTCAGTAGCGGCTGTCCCTGGTTGATCTGCATCAGTGGCAGACGTCCCGGTCCGTAAATGGCAGAGACCCGCAGGATCACCACCGGCACCCCGTGCCTTGATCCAAAATCCTGCAACAGCTGTTCCGCATCCAGACGGCGTTTCCCCATGGCTGAACTCGGTTCAGCCGGACTCTGTTCGGTTACGATCTGTCCGTTGGTGTCGCCATAGACACTGGTGGCGCTCAGGTAGATGATCCGGGCCGGGATGACGCTGTCCCGATCAAGGGCAGCACAGAAGTTGCGGGCCCGCAGATCGATACTGCCGCCCCCCTGGGGGGGGATGCTGTAGAGCAGTACCTGACCATGCAGCGGCAGGGGGGGGATCTCGCTCAGCTCATCCATGTTGCAGAGCAGGGTCGCCACACCGATGGCCTGCAAGGCGGCGGCCTTGTCCTGATCCCGCAGATGGGCGGTCACCGACCAGCCCTGCGTCTGCGCCTGTTGAGCTACCCGGGTGCCGGTGTAACCGCACCCGGCAATAAAAAGTTGCTGCATGATCGGTTACTCCTTTGTCGCCGCAAGCAGTTCCTGCAGGGGGTCTTTTCTGGTGATCGGTATAATTCTGACCTTGACCACTCCCTTGCCCCACAGGCCGATCTTCTGGGCGGCAATGCGTGAAAGGTCGATCAGCTGGAAGGTTCGTTTTCTGCAGCGGTCATTGATGGTTACCGCTACCTTTTGGCCGGTCTTGAGGTTTTCAACGGTCACGGCCGTGCCCAGCGGCAGCACGGCGTGGGCAGCGGTATACTTGTCCGGGTGGTAGCGCTGGCCGGAACTGGTGCGTCGTCCGATAAAACGGGAGGCATAGTAGGTGGCTACCCCCAGCTGTGGATCATCCCGGCTGTCATCATCCTGGGCCAGTACTTCCAGCAGTTGGGCATCAGTGAGTTCCTCCCGCTCCACCGGCCGGTATGCCGACGCCGTGACCGGAACCAAAAGTGCCAGCAGTACCAGACAACGCAGGATCATCGTGACAGGTACTCCCTGATCCCTTCCTGAAGGCGGATCGGTGTGAAGCCGAAGGTCTCCTGCCAGCAGCCGTTGCAGATGTTTTCCTCTACAAGCATCTGCAGCTGATCACTGGTGATCGGAAAGGCGGAAAAAACCTGCAGCGCCTTGATCAATGGCTGCATGATCACCAGCGGCAGGGCCGGCTTAAAGGGGCGTCCCTTGCCGATGGCCTCGGCAATGGTGTCCAGCAGTTCACGATAGGTCAGGCGATCCTGACCACAGAGTTCATAGGTCTGGCCAACGGTCTCGGGCCGCTCAAGGGCATCGGCAAAGCATCGGGCAACGTCACGACCGTGGATCGGCTGTAACCGGTAGTTCCCATCGCCAAAGGTGGGCATGATCGGCGCCAGACGCAGGTTTGCGGCCAGCATGTTGACAAAGGCATCCTTGGGGCCAAAGATCAGAGATGGGCGGAAGATCGTCCAGGCCAGGCCGCTGCTCCGCACGATCTCTTCAGCACGCCACTTGGTGCGATGATACTGTGAGACCGCATCAGACCGGGTGCCCAGGGCAGACATCTGCAGGTAACTCTGCACACCAGCCTGTTGGGCCGCCTGCACCATGCCGGCGGTTGCCTCCACATGCAGCCGTTCAAAGGTGATCCCTTTTGAGGGAAACTCGCGGATGATCCCCACCAGGTTGATGACCGCATCACAGCCCTGCAATGCAGCAGCATATCCGGCCGGTAGCGCAACATCGCCGGTTACATAGCTGACACCGGTTTCGGTGGTGCTGCGGCGATTATGGCTTAACAGCACCAGTGCGTGCCCCCGGCTGCGCAGTTCCTCGGTCAGAAGGTTGCCCACAAAACCGGTGCCACCGGCAATGAATACTTTCATGGCCGTACTCCTTTCATGAGATCAGTTGACGAACCGGTCTGCCTGCAGGGCCAGCCAGGCAACCACGGCATAGCGGGCCAGTTTGCCGACCCCTGCCAGCACGAGAAACAGAGAAAAACGGATCTTGAGCAGCCCTCCCACCAGGCAGAGCGGATCACCCACCACCGGGAGCCAGGAAAACAGCAGTGACGCGCTGCCGTAACGCCGGTACCACTGCTCGGCCCGCTGACGCTGCTGTTCGCTGATTCTGAACAGCCGCATCAACAGCCAGTCACCACCGTAGCGCCCCACCAGCCAAGTGGTGCAGGCTCCCAACGTGTTGCCACCGGTTGCGGTCAGTACACAGGCCAGGGGGTCGTGTCCTTTCAGCAGCAGCACCACCAGCAGCCACTCTGATCCCAGCGGCAGCAGGGTGGAGGCCAGCAGACTCACCAGAAAAAGGGCGCCATAGGTGGTCTGCTCCATCCAGGGGAAGAGCGTGGCAAGATAGGTCAGAAAGCTGTTGTCAAGCGATTCCACATCACGTACCTTTGCGCCTTGTGAGGTGCGTAAGTATACCCGAGTTCCGGCAAGAACAACAGGGGGGCTGATGAAAAATCGCGGAAAACCCACCGGTCACTACACCCAGGCCGCACGTCTGCATACGGTTATCCGTCTGATCGAGACACGGGGCGGCATTACCCTTGATGAGCTGGTGGAAGAGACCGGTGTTGACCTGCGTACGGTTCACCGTGACCTGGCTGCCATCCAGCAGGCCGGCTATCCCCTGGTCTCCAAACGGGAAGAAGGGCATAAGGTCTACCGTTTTCTGACCGAGGGGCGCCAGGCTCCGCCGATCACCTTTACTCTGGACGAGCTGGTTTCGCTGCATCTGCTCAAGGCCTGCGCCGGGCTGCTGCCGCCGGAGCCGTTCGGGAACGAGGTTGAGGCGATTTTCAAAAAAATCCATGCCTCGCTGCCCCCCCGCTCGGTGGCGTTGCTGGAACGGATCACCAGGGTTTCGCTGCCCCGCTTCCAAGGGGTCAGAACCTACGACGCCTCTGCCGGGCTGTTGTCTGAACTGCGTCGTGCCCTGTTGTACCAGTACCGGGTCAAGCTGGATTACCAGCGCAGCGGCAAGGACGCCGTTGCATATGAGATCAACCCCTACACCCTGGTGCTGGCCAAGGGGGGGCTGTACCTGCTGGCCTACGCCCACAACCGCCGGGCAATCCGCCTGTTTGCCGTGGAGCGGATCGTAGACCTGCAGGTTACCCGCCAGCGTTTCGATATCCCGGAGGAGTACACGCCGGAGGCCAACTTTGGCGATGCCTTTGGTCTGGTGACCGATCAGCCGATGGAGATCACGGTCCGCTTTGATGCGGAGGTCAGCCACCTGGTCCGTGATCGTGTCTGGCGTCCGGGTCAGCAGATGCAGCTTGAGCAGGACGGCTCGGTGCTGCTTTCCTTTGAGGCCTCCGGGACACTGGAGATCCTGGCCTGGGTACTCTCCTTTGGTCGCCATGCCGAGCTGCTGGAACCGCCCGAACTGCGTAAGGAGCTGCGCCGCCATGTCAAAGGGTTGCGTGAACTGTACCGCAAAAAGAGCTGAGCGCAAAATTGACCCTTGACCCTTGACCCTTGACCCTTGACCCTTGACCCTTGACCCTGCATAATCACCACCCATGAACGACACAACCTTACAAACAATCATTGCCGACCGGATCCGCGCCAAGGGCCGGATCACCTTTGCCGAATATATGGCTGCCTGCCTTTATGAGCCGGGTATGGGGTACTACACCTCGCCGGGCCGCAAGGTGGGAACCAGCGGCGACTTTTACACCAGTATCACCGTTCATGCTGCCTTTGGCCGGGTGATTGCCCGGGAGATCAGCGCCATGTGGCACTCTCTGGGCTGCCCTGATACCTTTACCCTGGTGGAGGCCGGGGCTGGCCATGGCCGCCTGGCCTGCGACATCATGGACTTTCTGGCCAATCGGTCTGCGGAGTGTTACCAGGCTGTCCGGCTGGTACTGGTGGAGCAGGAGCCCAGCCTGGCCGAGGCCCAGGCCACGGTGCTGGCAGCCCACCATGACAAGCTTGCCTGGTTGACCCCGGCGGAACTGCCGGGCTTTCGCTTCAGCGGGGTACTCTACTCCAATGAACTGCTGGATGCCATGCCGGTACACCGGGTGCTGATGACTCCCCAGGGGTTGCGCGAGCTGTATGTAACCCTGCATGAGGGAAAGTTTCAGGATGTTGTCGACATCCCGTCCACCCCGGCGCTTGAAGAATATCTGCTGCGGTACGGCACCCCGTTGCATCCGGGTCAGGAGGCCGAAGTGTCGCTGGCCGGGCTGGCCTGGTATGAAGGGGCGGCAGCTGCGCTGCAGCAGGGTTTCCTGCTGACGGTCGATTACGGCTGGCTCAAGGCAGAGCTGTACGATCAACGCCGCAATCTGGGTACCCTGCTCTGCTACTATCGACACACCGTGGAGGACAACCCGTACCAGCGGCTGGGGCAGCAGGACATTACCACCCATATCAACTTCAGCACCCTGATGGAGCGGGGCGAGGAGCTGGGGCTGCAAA
>CAZYMK010000161.1:0-7158 GCA_964648885.1 uncultured Geobacter sp.
ACACTGAACAGTGGTATCGGCTTTCAGCAGTGGTTGCGCGTTTTTTGAGCTGTTCAAAATCCATAGGCTTTGGCACCAATGAACGCAGGCGCATGTTTACTGATGTCTGTACCTATTTTCAGGACGTGTATGAAGCAGAAATGTTTCTGAAATTGCTTGAGCCGCTTGGAGCTGATTTGGGCAATGGTCAGGACAAGCTGCTGTTATCACATACGCTTCAAGTGCAGCCTTCAGCGATAGACACACAAAGACTGTTTATTGTTATCAGTATTGGCGCCAGTGTTGCTGAGAAAAAATGGCCTGCTGAACATTTTGCCGAGGTGGCCCGGTTTTGTGAGGCTGAGGGGTTTCAGGTGGTTGTTCTGGGCGGGCCGGAGGACAGGGCAGTGGGCGATTGCGTCATCCAGTCTTTGAAGTATGGCCGGAATCTTGCGGGAGCCACCAGTTTAACTGAAGCGGCAGCCTGTGTTGCCACTGCCCGTTTGGTGATTGCCTGTGATACGGGATTACTGCATATTGCCCAGCTGTTTGGTGTACCTACAATAGCGATCTTCGGGCCTACCAATCAGAAAAAATGGAATGTGCAGCGACCTGATGCAGCTGTTGCCAGTTTGTCTGCAGTATGTTCACCCTGTGCCCGTTTTGGGACCATACCGTTGTGCAGGCACGCTGCGCAATGTATGCAGATACCACCAGCTCAGGTGATTAAATTGATACGTGAGCAATTGGGCCGGTCATGAGTGTTGGTCAACCACAATCCGGTGTGCCAGATCATGGAAAAAATCCTGTGACCAAAGAGCGAGAGTTTGCTGATCTTTGATAAACGGTGCTACATCGTTACGGGCCTGATGCAGATCAAGCCGGTTAATGGTATCAGATAGCAGATTGTAAAATGTTTTGGGCGAGAGCGGCGCTTGGCCGCTCCAATGGCCGGTTTGCCGCATGCGTTGCTCAAGATGAGTAAGGTTTAACCGAGGGTGGTTGGCGGCATACCAGACCAGGTCGTACCAATCACGGCCCTTGACGCGGTTCTTCCAGCTGCGGAACAGAAGAGCATGCATCTTGCCGGCAAACAGGTCCGGCAGCGTGTAGCTGCGGACTGCAAACGGTATTGGTTGCAGCAGGTAACGGGTGTGGGTTGAAAATCCTGGTGGCGGGTCTGTGTCTACCTCGATCTTAACCTTCAGCAGTTGTGCGGCAGAAACCTGCCCTGTAATCTCTTCACCGGCTTCAATCACCAGCAGCTGGCTGCGGGTAGTGGCCTTGAGAAAGGCAGATTGCACTGCCGAGGGCATAACCTTGTTGACCAGCTCTATCCGGACATTGAAGCCAAAAGCCAGCAGTTCTTTTTCAAGTGACGAGGTGTAGCGGGCCAGTTTAAAGGCAGGAGATGGCTGCAAGAGCGAAAAGTCAAGATCTTCGGAGAACCGGTCAAGGCCGTGCAGGATGCGTAGGGCCGTACCACCGTAGAAGGCGGCGTGTTCGAAAAATTTGGCCCGCCACAGGCCAAGCAGCGTCACTTCCTGAATGATCTCACGCAGGGCACTGATCGAGTCGTCAACGCTCTTTGGCTCGTATTTGGCCAGCATCCTCTGTACGGCATCATGCATCATGGCGCTCCTTTCTGTAGCCTTTTGACCAGATCGGACAACAGCTGTACTCGCCGGGAGCGGTAGCGGTGCGCTATTTCTGCAAGCCGGGCTGGATCGAGCCGACGTAGGGTGTCAGGATCAACCCGAAGGTCTGTCAGCAGGTAATCGTGTAGTTCCTTTTGAGTCGCAATGCCGATTCCACGTTCTGCAACAATCCGGTCGGCCAGGGCTTTTTCCGGGACTGCCATCAGAAATGAGCGGCCATCCCCCAGTTCAATCCGGTCCATGCCGGTACGGAATGCTTGAAGCGGAATCATCCGGTAGGAAAAGGTGCCGACCGGGGTGGTGAAAGACCGTGACCGGCCGCAGGTGATCGAAGTTATGGTCTCGACCCGTTCAGGTGTCAGGCCATGATAGTGCAGCGCGTATTCAAGTGACAGACAGGAAGGGCCGTAGATGAGATTGGCCAGCAGTTCCCGGCAGAAGGGGCAGCGACGTAGCGGCTCACCCAGGATATAAAGCCCCTTCTTTACCCGGATAATATCCCCTTTGGTCAGCATAGCGGAAATTTTCATCCGGGGACGCGCATACCCCTGCACAGCATCCAGGAGAGTCTGATAATCAAACTCTTCAAACGGAATATTTTTAAGTAACTGAACATTTGTCATGATTATTGGTACCTATATGGAAATATAATTTTTTAAGCATAGTATGTCCATAAAAAAGAGACATACTATGCTGTATTATGGCCTGTACAAACCTGATTACCTCGTATGTGTACTGCTTTCGAGTAAGTTTCCTTCGACTCCGCTCAGGGAACATTTCGTGCGCTGAGCGGAGTCGAAGCGCGTTTCAACCAAGTTACCCCGCACTAAAGACCGTAAAAACGGCGTGGGACGCTTGAGTGCAATAACCAAACTGAACCGTTCCTATTCAGGAGGAGTACCCCGATGTTGTTTGAAATGCATTGCCATACCGCAGAAAAATCAAAATGCAGCTCAGTGCCGGTGGTGGAGCTGATCCGGCGGGTGCAGGCCCGGGGCCTTCAGGGGATTGTGCTGACTGATCACCACGGGGTCTGGTCGGATGACGAGTTGACGGTGGTACGGCATCAGGCCGGGGTGCCGGATCATTTTCTGATCTTTTCTGCCCAGGAGGTGACCACGGCCCACCATGGCGACGTGCTGGTCTACGGGGCCACGGAAGCGATTGCCAAAGGAACGGATCTTGAGCTGATCCGTCAGCAGTGGCCTGCTGCTGCCCTGGTGCTGGCCCATGCCTACCGCAAGGGGCGCTGGCCGACTGATGAGCAGCTGCTGAATCCGCTCTTGAACGGGGTGGAGATCTTCAGCTCCAATCATGGGGTGGCCGAGAACAGCCGTGGTCTGGCTGACTGGCACCGGCTGCGTTTTACCGCCATCAGCGGTACTGATACCCACGGGGTGCAGTATGCCGGTGCCTATCCCACCATCTTTGATCATCCGGTGCGTTCAATTCAGGAGCTTGCCGATGAGCTGCGGGCCGGACGCTGTCGCCCGTTTTTCAAGGAGATTCCCCGCTCCGGTGCCAATGCCCTGGTAACGGAGGTGACCTTTGGCACCAAGGAGGGGGATGAAAACCGGGAGCGGATCATCATTCGTACCCTGACCGACGAAAAGAAGTGGAAAGGTACCCAGCGGGCCGAGCAGATTATGGCAGCGGTGGCTGAGGCAGGTTTTGGTGAGGGGCGCTACCGGGTGCCGAGGCCGATTGAGATCGATCCTGAGCGGATGACTATTATTGAGCAGGGGATCAGGGGCAGATCATTGCATGACAAGCTGATTGCTGCCAGCACAGAGGATGGACGCTGGTACCTGGAGCTGGCTGGACGCTGGCTGGCACGGCTGCACAAGGCAGCCCTGGCCGTAACCGCATCGGATGAGTTCAGGCAGCGCGAAGAGGGGAGGATACGCGGCTATCTTGCCCGGTTTGAAAAGATCAACCACTGCCACACGGCCCGGGCCCGTCAGATTGCCGAGACCATCATGGCAGCAGAACAGGACTGCTCCTGCGGTGATGACTGTCTGGTGCAGGGGCATGGCGATTTCCACCCCAAGAACATCATGATCGGTCAGGACAGCCAGGATAACCGTGACACCCTGTTTGTAGCAGCTATTGACTTTGGCAGTTCGCTGATGCTGCCTCCGGCCTTTGATGTGGGCACCTTTCTGGCCCAGTACCGCAATCAGCTTTTCAACCATCAGGAGCTGCTGGAACGGCTGCCCGAACGTATCTTTCTTGATGCCTATCTTGATGAAGGGCCACCGGTGGGAGATGATTTTCTCTGGCAGGTGGAACTGTTCCGTGCCCGCACCAATTTAAGCATTGCCGCTTTTCTGATCAGGGTGGGGATGGGCGAGAGCCAGGATTTGTGGCGGGTACTGGTGGAGGCTGAGCAGAGTTTGAGCCAGATATGATTGACGAGCGTATGCTCTACAATCTGAATTCTTGTGCGATTTCTTCAGTCAGTGGTAAAAGAATGGTTGCTGTCTGTTTGTCTTTTAATGCTCTGACGCAGGTGTGATCAACCATGGAATTTCATCTCTTAAAAGATCTGGTTATGCTGTTTGGATTGGCCCTGGTGACGGTGGTGCTGTTCCGGCAGTTCAAGCTGCCGTCCATCATCGGTTTTCTCTGTACCGGTATTGTGGCAGGTCCCTATGCCCTGGGGTTGATCAAGGATACCCATCAGGTTGAACAGATGGCCGAGATTGGCGTGGTGCTGCTGCTGTTTACCATTGGTATTGAGTTTTCGCTGAAGGAGTTGTTGCGGATCAAGCATCTGGTGCTGTGGGGCGGGGGGATGCAGGTGGGGGTTACCATTGCTGTGGTGGCCCTGCTCTGGATAGCCCTGGGTTTTAGCTGGCAGCAGTCGGTGTTTTTCGGTTTTCTGGTGTCGCTCTCATCTACCGCCATTTTGATGAAGTTACTGATGGATGCCGGTGAGATGGATTCTCCCCATGGCAAGACCTGTCTGGGGATTCTGATCTTCCAGGATCTGTGCGTGGTGCCGCTGATGCTGTTTACCCCGTTTCTGGGCGGGGCAGGCGATGGCCTGACCGGTATTGTGATTGTCTCTGCCAAGGCCCTGGTGGTGGTGGTGGTGGCCCATTTCAGCGCACGGTTTGCGGTGCCGTGGATCTTTAATCAGGTGGTCAGGGCCAAAAGTCGTGAGCTGTTTATTCTAACGATCATCTTTGTCGGGTTCGGCACTGCCTTTCTGACTGCCCAGGTGGGGCTTTCCCTGGCGCTGGGTGCC
Source organism: uncultured Geobacter sp. (assembly GCA_964648885.1). Lineage (GTDB taxonomy): Bacteria > Desulfobacterota > Desulfuromonadia > Geobacterales > Pseudopelobacteraceae > Trichlorobacter. The sequence continues at coordinate 4,891 of CAZYMK010000161.1, forward strand.
TTTATTGCCGGTCTGGCCATCTCAGAATCTGAGTATGCACATCAGGTTATGGGCGATATCATCCCGTTCCGCGATGCCTTTATGAGTCTGTTCTTTATATCGGTGGGCATGTTGCTGGACCCTACCGTGGTGTTGAGACACCCGTTGATTGTGGTTGGCATTGTGGTCGGTATTGTGCTGATCAAGTGGGTAGTGGTTGCCGGAGCTGCGCTGGTGCTGGGTTTTCCTCCCAAGCCGGCCATTATCAGCGGTCTGCTGCTGGCCCAGGTGGGTGAATTTGCCTTTGTGCTGACCCATGCCGGCAAGAAGCACAATCTCTTGCTGGATGACCAGTACCAGCTGTTTCTGGCCGCCTCGGTAGCCACCATGGCCTTAACCCCCTTTGCACTTCGTTTTGCCGAGCCGATCGCCTCACTGATTACTTCTTATCTGCCGGCGGTACTGCGGCGGGGTACCCGCACCACCGGGGTCGCGCATGACCGCTTCCCGATGGAGGACCATGTCATCATTGTCGGATTCGGTATCAATGGCAAGAATCTGGCCCGGGTGCTGAACGGCAACGGCATCCGTTACATTGCGGTGGAGACCAACCATCATACAGTCAAGGCTGAACGCAAGAAGGGCACCCGCATTATTTTCGGCGATGCCTCACGGCCCGAAATACTCTCCCATGCCCTGATTGAAAAGGCCCGGATCATGGTTATCGCCATTTCCGATGCCACTGCAACCCGGCGGGTGGTTGCCCAGGCCCGGGCCATGCGACCTGCCATCCATCTGATTGTCCGTACCCGCTATGTGGCTGAGATGGAACCGCTCTACCGGCTGGGAGTGAACGATGTGATTCCGGAGGAGTTCGAAACCTCGGTTGAGATATTTTCACGGGTGCTGCGGACCTATCTGGTCCCCCATGATCAGATCGACCATTGCATAGCCGAGGTCAGACGTGATTCGTACCAGATGTTCCGTACCATCAGCCGCCGTCATAGCCATGCCACCGGTATTTCAGGCTTTCTTTCCGGGGTGGAGCTGGCCACTTTTTCGGTCCAGTCCGGCTCATCCCTTGAGGGGACTCAACTGCGGGACGGCCTGCTGCGGGATCGTTCCGGGGCCACGGTGCTGGTGATCAAGCGGGGTGATGAGGTTAATTCAAACCCTGATCCGGTCTGGCAGTTTGAATCCGGTGATATTGTGCTGACTTTGGGCAAGCCTGACCAGCTGGTCTTTGCCGCCCATCTGTTTGAGCGCTAGGAGGGCAGGACAGTGCAAGAAGTACTGATCGCCCTGGGATTGACGCTGTTTGCCGGTATGGCCACCGGTATTGGCAGTGCCATTGCCTTTGTTGCCAAGCGGACTGATTATCGCTTTCTCTCCATAGCCACCGGTTTTTCTGCCGGGGTGATGCTGTATGTCTCTTTTGTTGAGATATTTGCCAAAGGCACTGAGGCGCTGGTTGCCACCTACGGCGATTACTGGGGACACTGGGTGAATGCAGCCTCGTTTTTTGGCGGTATCCTGCTGATCGGCCTGATCGACAATCTGATACCGGCGGCGGAAAACCCCCACGAAACCCATTCAGAGGCGGAAATTGCCCCACTGCATAACCCGAAGGCGCCGATCCCTGATTTCAGTAATCCCAACCGTACGGTGCTGGGTGATCATCAGCATAATAAGCAGCATACGAAGCTGATGCGGATGGGTATGTTTACGGCCCTGGCCATTGGTATCCACAACTTTCCGGAAGGCCTGGCCACCTTTCTGGCAGCATTGCAGGATCCCAAGCTGGGGGTGGCTATTGCCATTGCCGTGGCACTGCACAACATTCCGGAAGGGATCAGCGTGTCAGTGCCGATTTACTACGCCACCGGCAATCGCAAAAAGGCCTTTTTCTATTCGGTTATGAGCGGTCTGGCTGAGCCGGTCGGGGCGATAATCGCCTATCTGGCAATTTTGTTCTTTGCCGGCGGCGATAGCGGTATGATTCCGCCGCAGGTGATGGGGATCACCTTTGGAGGAATAGCCGGGATCATGGTCTATATCAGTCTGGATGAACTGCTGCCTACTAGCCGGGCCTACGGCAAGGGGCATGACAGTTTGCTGGGGCTGGTGGGGGGGATGGGGGTGATGGCGCTCAGCCTGTTGTTGATGAAGTAGGCTGCTGCGACTGAAGTGTAATGTCAAAAGGGGTATCAGTTCATCCATGCTGTACATGGATGAACTGATACCCCCGTGTGTTTGCCGTATTGATCGTGCTGTTAGTGCCGGGCTGCC
>CAZYMK010000162.1:0-7140 GCA_964648885.1 uncultured Geobacter sp.
GCAAACCCTTCCTGTATCTTGTCAAACGGTACATCCAGCTCCAGCGCAACCGCAGTGCAGGCCAGGGCATTCAACACATTATGGGCTCCCGGCATCTTAAAGCTGATCTCCCCCAGACGGTACCCCTTGTAATGGGCTGTAAACGAGGTATTAAAACCGTCCAGCTTCACATGGGTGGCCCGCAGGTCTGCCTGTGAAGAGAGTCCGTAGGTCATGAACCGTTTTTTGATGCGGGGGATGATCTCGGTGATATTGCGATCCTCCAGACAGAGCACCGCCAGACCGTAGAACGGTACCTTGTTTATAAAGGAGACAAAGGTATCTTTGATCTCCTCCAGGCCACCGGTATAATAATCCAGATGATCGGCGTCGATATTGGTCACTACCGCAATGGTGGGGGACAGGGTCAAAAAAGAGCCGTCAGACTCATCTGCCTCGGCCACCAGAAACTTGCCCTGCCCCAGCTTGGCATTGCTTCCCAGCGTATTCAGCTTGCCACCGATGACAATAGTGGGATCAATACCGGCATGGGTCAGCACTGTGGCCACCATAGAGGTGGTAGTGGTCTTACCGTGGGTGCCAGCTATGGCAATGCCGTATTTCATCCGCATCAGCTCAGCCAGCATCTCGGCGCGGGGGATCACCGGCACCATACGGCGTTTGGCTTCAATCACCTCGGGGTTGTCACCCTGCACCGCTGTTGAGGTAACCACCACATCCACATTGGCAAGATTATCAGCAGCATGACCGATACAGATCTCCCCCCCCAGACCGCGCAACCGCTCCGTGGTGTCGCTCTCCCGCAGATCAGAGCCGGAAACCTTATAGCCCAGATTCAGCAGCACTTCGGCAATACCGCTCATGCCGATGCCGCCAATGCCGACAAAATGGATTTTCTCTATGTTTCCGTACATGGCGCCTGTCCTTTCAACATCTCATCCACAATTAACCGGGCCGCATCCAGACAACCCAACGCCCTGGCGTTGTCACTGATCCTCTGCAGCTCACTACGATCTGTCATCAGACGCGTGATCTCGTTCGCCAGACTATCGGCATTCATTTCACGCTCCAGCATCATTACACAGGCTTCCTTTTTCAAGAGTGCTTCTGCATTTTTGCGTTGATGGTCATCAGTGGCGTGAGGGAACGGTATAAACAAACAAGGCTTGCCCAGGGCAGTCACCTCGGCAATAGTTGTGGCCCCGGCCCGACAGATGATCAGATCAGCGCGATGATAGGCTGCTGCCATATCATCGATGAACTGACGCACATCAGCTGCATAGCCGATTGAGCCGTATGCTGCGGTAACGTCCTGCAGATCCTTGTCACCGGTCTGATGGGTAATTGTCAGCTGTTGGCGTGCTGCGGGATCAAGCTGTGCAACAGCTCCGGGAACCGCCATATTAATGGCGTGAGCACCCTGACTCCCCCCAAAAACAAGCAGGTTAAAGGCATTTTCCGGATCTTCTGCCCCTTGCTCCTTGACCCTTGACCCCAGACTTTCCACTATCTGCGTGCGTAGCGGATTGCCGGTCAGCAATGTTGAACCGGACGGAAAAAATTTTGCTGACTCATCCAGCGAGATGAACACCTTGGTGGCAACCCGCGCCAAAGCCTTATTGGCCATGCCAGGCAGGGCGTTCTGCTCGTGGATGTATCTGGGTAGCTCCATCCCCCGCGCTGCCATCACCATCGGCAAGGAGGCATAACCACCCACGCCGAGCACCAGATCAGGTTTGAATTCCTTAAGTATCTTACGCGACTGGGCATAACCGTACAGCAGCATGCCAGCCCCTTTCAACTTGGCCAGACTCCCCTTGCCACGGATTCCGGCAGCCGAGATCAGCTCAAGCCGGTAGCCAAGCCGTGGAATGGTACGGGCCTCAATCCCCTGCTCAGAACCGACAAACAGCACCTGGTTGGCCGCATCCCTGGCCAGGAACTCCTCTGCCACTGCAATGCCGGGGAACAGGTGTCCACCGGTACCTCCTCCGGCTACAATCAGTTTCATGCTGTGTCCTTCCCTACCAATGGAGCCAGCTTCAGACCTGCTGATATATTCAATAACACTCCAACCGCAAAAAGACTGACAACCAACGAACTGCCACCATAGCTTAAGAACGGCAGGGCCAGTCCTTTGGTGGGGAGAATGCCGGTCACCACCCCCATGTTGACGGTTGCCTCTACCGCAAACAGTACGGCAATACCCAGGGCAAGGAAGCGCCCGAAACTGTCCTGGGCAGCCATGGCAATTCGCATGGCTCGCTGCACCAGGATGAAAAACATACCGATGATGATCAGCACACCGATAAAGCCCAACTCCTCGCCAACCACCGAAAGGATAAAGTCGGTGTGGGCCTCCGGCAGGTAAAAGAGCTTCTGCTTGCCCTCCCCCAGCCCCTGCCCGAAGATGCCGCCGGCGCCAAAGGCATATTTGGACTGGATGATCTGCCAGCCGATGCCGGTCGGGTCTTGCTCCGGGTTCAGGTAGGCCTTGATCCTTTTCAGCCGGTAGGCCGATTGCGTGACCAGAAAGACCAGAAACGGCAAGGCCACCATGGCGCTTCCCAGGATAAAGACCAGGCGTGTGCCGGCTGCAAACAACATAGTAACCGTAACCGCCGCCAGGGTCAGGGCTGCCCCCAGGTCAGGCTGCTGTAGTAACAGCCCCAGCAGCACCATCAGTACCACCATGTACGGTAGAAACCCGGCTGTTAATGAGCGAATCCGATCCTGCTTCTTGTCAATTGAATAAGCCATGTACATGATCAGGGCGATCTTGGTGAACTCCGATGGCTGCAGGTTGAAGCCAGGCAGTTTGATCCAGCGGGAGGCACCCTTGACCTTACCGCCGATACCGGGGACCAATACCAGAACCAGCAGGATCAGGCTAAGCAGTAGAAGCGGCACGGCCAGCTTGCGCCAAACGTGATAATCGATCCGCATTGCTGCCAGGGCAATACCAAACCCGAATAATGCAAAGAGTGCCTGCCGCTTCAGAAAAAAAGCACCGTCATTGAAGTTCTTGGCTGCCATAACTGATGAGGCTGAGTAGATCATGACCACGCCAAAGCAGGTCAGTGCCACCACCATCAGCAGCAGCACCAGATCATATTCAGCCAGTTTGAACGGTTTGCGCAGCCACCCGGACATGGTTCAGAGCCCCCTGACCGCAGTAATAAAGCGTTGGGCCCGTTCTTCGTAATCTTTGAACATATCAAAACTTGAACAGGCCGGTGACAACAGCACCACACCGCCTGCTTTGGTCAGCCCGGCACTGGTCTGCACCGCTTCTTCCAGGGTTGCAGCCCGGTGGATGTCGGTCAATCCCCCTAATTCCTGCTCCATCCTGTCGGCTGCCTCGCCGATCAGGACCAGATGGCTGACCCGTTCTTGCACCAAGGCGCGCAACGGCTCGTAAGAGCCGCCCTTATCCTTGCCACCGGCAATCAGGGTGATCTGCTGAAAGCTCTCCAAGGCCTTGGCAACACTGCCCACATTGGTGGCTTTGCTGTCTTCAAAGTAGCGTACGCCGTTCAGCTCACGCACAAACTCCATCCGGTGGTGTAGTGAGGTAAAACAGTCAAGCAGCTCCAGACTTGCATCCGGCTGACAGCCCAATAGCAGCCCACAGGCCAGGGCAGCCATGATGTTTTCCAGGTTATGCACCCCCTGCAACTTGAAACCATGAATCGGGAAGCAGTGTTCTGCACCTGCATGACGATACACCAGCGTTTCGTGCCGAAGGAAAATCCCCTGTTCCAGTTCATGGGCACGGCTGAATGGAAACAGACGAGCGGCAAGCAGCTGCACCGACTCCCAGACCAGCGGATCATCACGGTTAACCACGGCATAATCAGCTGAGGTCTGGTTCTCGAAAATCCGCAACTTGGCATCAATATAGGCCTGATAGGAGGGGTAGCGGTCCAGGTGGTCCTCGGTGATGTTGAGCAGGGCTGCAACTGTTGGCCTGAACTGTTCGATCCACTCCAGCTGGAAGGAGCTGATCTCTGCCACCACCCGTTCAACCTGCGCTCCCGAATCCGGCAGGTCAATCAGCGGATCGCCGATATTGCCACCGACGTAGGTGCTGAAGCCGCTGGCCTTGAACAACTCACCGATCAGTGTCGTTGTGGTGGTCTTGCCGTTGGTGCCGGTAATGGCCACCAGCGGTACGGTGATAAAACGTGCTGCCAGCTCGATTTCACTGATCACCGGTACACCGGCCTGAACCGCCTTGACCAGCAACGGATGTTCCTGAGGCACTCCCGGTGACACCACCACCAGATTGCTCCCTACAAAATCGTCTTCATCATGGTGCCCCAGCACACATCTGATTCCCAGGCCGGATAGTTCTTCCTGCACTCCGGCCAGTGCTGTTACGTCCCGCAGATCCGTTGCCGTTACCTGTGCTCCATGTCGGTTGAGAAAACGAGCAGCAGCCACGCCGGTCTTGGCCAACCCCATCACCGTAACGTGTCTTTTGTTCAGATCCATATCAGCGCATCTTGAGGGTGGAGATAGCCACCAAGGCCAGGATGATGGTGATGATCCAGAAGCGCACGATGATCTTTGGCTCGGCAACCCCCTTCAACTCAAAATGGTGATGGATCGGTGCCATGCGGAAGATCCGTTTGCCCCGGTACTTGTATGAGCCTACCTGAAAGATGACCGAAAGTGCCTCTATGACAAAAATACCACCGACGATCACCAGCAGGATCTCCTGCTTGGTCAGTACGGCAATGATCCCCAGGGTACCACCCAGTGACAATGACCCCACATCCCCCATAAAGACTTCTGCCGGATAGGAGTTAAACCAGAGAAACCCCAACCCGGCACCTACCATGGCACCGCAGATCACAGCCAGCTCACCGGCTCCTGGTACGCGTGGTATCTGCAGGTAGGCAGACAGGGTGGCATGACCGGCAATGTAAGCGAACAGCATGTAGGTGGCAGCATTGATAGCCACCGGCCCGATGGCCAGACCATCAAGACCGTCGGTCAGGTTGACGGCATTGCTGGCCCCGACGATCACCAGGGTCACGAACGGGATAAAAAACAACCCCAGATCCGGATGAAAGTTTTTGAAGAACGGCACATACAGCATTGTATTGAAGCCGGGGCTCAGGTAGAGGTACGTGGCTACCCCTCCGGCCAGCAGTATCTGCCAGAACATCTTCTGACGTGCCGACAGTCCCTTGGTATTTTTCTCCACCACCTTGCGATAGTCGTCCACAAAGCCGATCAAACCGTACCCAACCACAATCAACAGGGTCAGCCAAACATAGTGGTTGGTCAGGTCAGCCCAGAGCAAGGTCGGCACGATAATGGCGCCCAGGATTATCAGGCCGCCCATGGTGGGGGTGCCCTGCTTTTCCAGGTGCGATTCAGGCCCATCAGTACGGATGACCTGACGGGCCTGCAGCCCTTCCAGTTTCCGAATAATCCAGGGTCCCAGTACAAAGCAGACAATCAGGGCCGTGATCATGGCATAGATGGTTCTGAAGGTAAGATACTTGAATATATTGAAAATCCTGAGGTCTGCCGCCAATGGGTAAAACAGATGAAAGAGCATTGCCCTTAAACCTCCTGACGTTCTGCTGCACGGAGCGCTGCAGCGATCTTGTCCATCTGCATCCCGCGAGAGCCCTTGATCAGCAGCAGGTCTCCCTCCTCAAACTGCTCGGTGAGTGCGGCGATAATTTCGGCATGACTGTTCGCATGGCAGATTGCCGATGCTGCCATGCCGGACTCCAGGGCTGCGGCGGCAGTTTCCCGGGTAAGCGCCCCCAGCAGGTAGAGCTGATCAGCCACTGTCGCCGCCTGTCTACCCAGCTGGTAATGCAGCTCTTGCTCATCATTGCCCAGTTCAAGCATGTCGCCCAACACCACTATGACACGGCGCTGCTGCTTGATATCTTTAAGCGTTGCCAATGCAGCAGCACAGGAGGCCGGATTGGCGTTGTAACTGTCATCAATCAGCAGCCGCCCTTTGGATAGCGCCTCAAGCTTGAAGCGGCCATGGTAGGGGGTAAATGAGGCCAGTCCCTCCACAATGGTTTCAAGCTCAACCCTATCCAGCAAGGCAGCGGTTGCTGCCAGTGCATTATACAAGTTGTGCTGCCCCAACGCCTGCAGCTGGAGCTCTGTGGTCCCCTTGGGGGTTATCAGACTGCACTGCTGACCGCTGGTACCCTGTGTGACAATCGATGCCGCACGGACCTCCCCACGGTTGATACCGAAGCTGATCCTGCGGGCCGATGGATTCTGAGGCAGTGCCGCAATACGCGGGTCATCAGCGTTTACCACAGCCAGGCCGCCATCCTGAATCCGGTGCAGCAGTTCGCCCTTTGCCTTTGCTACAGCCTCAACCGTACCCATGCTCTGGAGGTGTGCGGGACAGGCATTCAGGACTATGCCAATCGACGGCTGGGCAATCTCTGCCAGACGATCGATCTCCCCCGGCTCACTCATGCCCATCTCCAGAACAGCCCAGCAGTGTTCCGGCTGAAGCTGGAACACCATCCGGGGCAGCCCGATCAGGTTATTCAGGTTTCCGCTGGTCTTCAGCCCGCTGTCTACCTTTGAGAGGATGGCTGCCAGCATCTCCTTGGTAGTGGTCTTGCCGTTACTGCCGGTAACCCCGATCATGGTCAGGGCAAATCGTTTGCGCCAGGCAGCAGCCAGGTCTCCCAAGGCATGCAGGGTGTCGCGCACTTCAATGCCGGTAATCCGCTCCGGCAGACGATGCTGCCGCAACCAGGCTTCACTGCACAAGCAGACCGTAATACCGGTGGTTGGAGCTGTCAGGTAGTCGTGGCCATCAAACCGTTCGCCCTTGAGCGGCACAAAGAGCTGACCTGGCAGAATGGTACGGGAGTCAGTCGATATGCCGCTGATCATACCGGCTGTGGGGCCGGTGCTCGCGCCCTTGGTAATGTCGATGATCTCCTGGATGGTGAACATCTCAGCGCCCCTCCCTGAATGCTGCAGCCGCCTCTTCGCGGTCATCAAAGTGTTGTTTTGTGGTGCCGATGATCTGGTAGTCTTCATGCCCTTTACCTGCCAGCAGCACAATATCGCCAGGTAGCGCCAGATTGGCACCCAGCCTGATCGCCTCCCGGCGGTTTTCGAGCATGA
>CAZYMK010000163.1:0-4070 GCA_964648885.1 uncultured Geobacter sp.
GGTAGATGAAGTCGGCCGGGTAGGTGTTGTTGGCATGGATGCCGCCCACTTTGGCTGCGGCCAGATAGACCTGGGTGGGTTGCTCTTGTTGGAAGAATTCTTGTACGGCGGACTGGTTGGTGAGGTCGAGTTCGGCGTGGGTGCGGGTTAAGACCATCGCGGCGGTGGCGCCGCTCCCACAGGGGGGAGCAGATGCCAGTGTGCGCACAATGGCACTGCCCACCATGCCGCGGTGGCCGGCAACGTAGATTTTGGGTGACTGGGGGATCATTTGGGGTCTTGTAGGAGCGGCGCCTTCGCCGCGATGGCTTGGGGTCATGCCGGGTTGCGCCCCAAGGCTTTGCCAAACGATGCTTTGAGGGCGGCCAGTTTGGCAGCAGATTCTTCATCTTTGGATGCACCGCGCAACGCCTGGCGGATGAATACAAACAGCAGCAGCGCGAAACCGGTGGCCAGAGTGGTCATCATGGCGATCAGGGCTTTTTTGGGTTTGGCTTTGAGCTCGGGCGGCAGGGCAATGTCAACCACCTGGATGACCGCACCTTCGCGGCTTTCGTCGATGCGGGCCATTTCATACTGCTTGGCAAACAGCTCAAACAGGGTTTCGTGGTACTTGTAGTCGCGGAACTTGCTGATGTAGTCGCCATCAGCGCCGGTAGCAGTCGGTTCTTCCTTGTCGGCGCGGGCCAACTGGTTGCGCATGGCCGACAGCTCGGTTTGGGCTTGTTTGAAGTCGGGGGCCGATTCTGTCAGGTAGCCGCGCATGCTGGCCAGCTTGATTTCTTGTGCCGCAATGGTGGCCTTGAGCTTGGCCAGGCCTTCTACGGCGGCTTGGGGGTTGGACTTGAGCACGTTGCTGTTGATGCCGCTGGCCTTGAGGGCCTGGTCGGCCTTGGTCAAATTGTCTTTGGTGTTGTTGAGTTGTTTCTCGAAGAACATGCGGCGCTGCTGGGCTTCGGTAACGGCCAGGCGGCTGAGCAGGTGGCCCAGTTCTTCCACATAAGCGTTGGCGAGTTGGGCGGCAAAGGCGGGGTCTTTGTCGGAGGCGTCGATGGTGATGAGGCCGTCTTTGCCGCTGGCAATGAGGACATTGGCCGTGAGTGCGTTGCGGGCGCTTTCTCTGTATTTGGACTCATAACGTTCCATGAGCTTGAAGCGGTCGATCAGGGTGTCTTGCACCGTGCGGCTTTTCATGAAAGACACGTATTGGTCGGCCGGGTTCTTGAGGCCAGTGGCAGCGCCTGCCAAACCGCCCAGGGCGCCGAGCGAAGCCAACATGGACGCCGCAGCGCTTTGCTGTTGCTGGGGCGGCATGAACTTGGTGGTGGCGGTGAAGGTGGGGGCAATGGCGAAGGTAATGCCCAAAGCCAGCAGGCCGGCCGCCAGCGGGGCGAGGATGAGCAGGCGAAGGTTGTCTGCGACGACCTGGAGGAGGTCCAGCAGGCTGATCTCGTCGTCGTCTTCAGGGGGGAGGGTGGTGGGGTCGGTCATGGGGTTGGGTTTTTAGGGGGCATGGGGGTAATCGGGCCGGGGGCGGCCCTCCTACAAAATACACTGCATCCCGGATTTTGTGGGAGCGGCGCCCTCGCCGCGATGGTTTTGGCTACTGAATAAATCACAAGGAATTCAGCGCCGCCACACCCAGGCCCAGGTTGGCCAAAATCTGCGTCCAGTCCTTGAAGCCGCGGATGATGGCGTTGTAGCGGCTTTCGCGGTCGAGCTGGGCGGGCACCACCAGGGTGTCGCCGGGCATCATGGCCACCGACTCGAAGTTGCTGCCAAACCAGCCACTGCGGTCGTTGCGGGCAATGATGCTGCCGTCGGCGCGCAGCAAAAAGGCCTGTGATGGCTCGGCGTCTTCGGTCAGGCCGGCAGATTTGATGACGTCGCCCACGGTTTTGCCTTGGCGGTAAATGAACACGTTTTCGTTGTTGACCGACCCAAAGGCCGCCACAAAGCCGGGGGTGTTGGGCACCAGAATGCTGTCGCCGTCTTCAAGGGGCAGGTCGGGCAGGGCGGCCAGGCTGGGGTTGGCGGGGTCCAGTTCCAGCGCCATGCGGCCGTTGCTTTTGAATGACTTGAGGCGTTCGATCTGGCTTTTGAGCTGGGCTTGCTGCAGTTGCAGGATGGCGGCGGTTTGGTCTGTGGACCCGGAGTTGCCGCGGTTGGCCGCCGTGGCGCCCTGCTGGGACTGGGTTTGCGCCTCGAGTCGGCGAACGAGGGCGTCGAGGTTTTGTTGCTGGCGTGCCTTGACCGATTCGCGGGTGAATTCGGTGCCAAACACATAGGCATTGCTTGAGAGGCCACCCACACGTTTGATGAGCTGCGCCAGGGTTTCGCCGGGCAACGTTTGGTACACGCCGGGTGTGGCCACTTCGCCCTCCAGACGCACCAGGTGCGACTGGCGTTCTTGCGGCACCTGCAGGTCGCTCTGGCTCAAAATGGTGACTACGTCACCGGGCAGCAGGGCCAGGTTGTGTGCCGGGTCTTTTTGCAACACGGCTTTGCCCAGGTTAAAGGGGATGAGCTGGTTGGTGAGTTTGTTGCGGTCCAGGCGTTCGATCACGGCGTAGTCCCAGTTGATCTGGTCGACCATGCTGCGGATCTGGTTGGTGACGTTGCCACCCGCCGTTTTGGCGGCCTCGGCGTTTTGCACCAGCAGGTTTTTGCGTTTGTAGTAGTCGCTGGTGATGAGGGCGTCGCGCTCGGGGATCAGGTCGAGGATTTTCATGCCCTCGAACCAGCGGTAGCGCAGCGGGGCGGCCACGGTGCCTTGCAGCGTGACGGCGTTGGAAAATGCCGGGCTGATGCCCAGCAGGGTGAGCACGTCGCCGTCTTGCAGGGGCAGGCCCAGACCAGTGCTGTCAAGCATAAGTTCTTGCACTTGGCGTGGCGGGTTGCTGGCGCGGGTGATGCGTTCCAGCAGGGCTTTTTGGGCTGTGGCCAGTGCGGGCACGCCGCCGCCCAGGTTCAAAATGTCGGCCACACTGGTGGCGCCGGGCTTGAGCTCATAGATGGCGGCCTGGTCAAAGGCGCCGGCCACGGCCACGCGCGGGCCTACCGGCGGGATCACGATGACGTCACCGGACAACAGGGGCAGGTCGCGCGACTTGTCGCCCCGGGCAATAAAGTCGTACAGGTCAAGGGTGGTGATGGTTTTGCCGGCGCGCTTGAGTTCGATGGCGCGCATGGAGCCGTTGGCACCAGGGCCGCCGCTGGCAAACAGGGCGTTGACCAGGGTGCTCAGGCTGCTCAGTTGAAAGGTGCCGGGCTGCTGCGCCTGGCCCACCACATAGACCTGAATGCCGCGCAGGCGGCCCAAAGTGGCGCTGGCCTTGAAGTTGGTGAAGACCTTGCCCAGATGGCCGGTAAGTGTTTGCTCCAGATCACGCACGGCCACGCCGGCCAGGGTCACCGGGCCGATTTTTGGCAGGTTGACCTGGCCATTGCGGTCGAGCACCAGGTTGGTGCTGAAGTCTTGCGGGCCGGACACCTGCAATTGCACTTCATCACCCGGGCCCAGGACATAGTTGTCGGGAGCCGGCACATTGGTATTTGCGGCGTAATTTTGCGGGTTGCTGAACAGGTCGCTGCCGTAGATCGGCAGCAGTCGGCCCGTGGTTTCTTGCACAAAGCGCTGGAACTGGTTGGGGCCGGACACCCGCTTCACCGAGCGCGCCGGGGCGGCGTCTGCTGCGGGGGTGTCGGCTTTGGCAGCTTGCTGGGCTTGGTTGAGCAACAGGGCGTTAACACCTGGGGCGGCAGGTGCCGCGATGGCGCTGACTGCGTCGATGCTGGTGCCGCCCGCAGCAGGCCCGGCAACGGTGCCGCTTGCCATGCTGAACTGGGCCTGAGATGTCAGGCTGACAGACAAAGCCAGCGCCACAACAGCAAGCGAGCGGCCCAATAATTTCAGCACAGGAGTTTCAGTAATTGGCATGTGAAGACAGACGTTGAAATAATAAAAAATGCAGTGAAATCAAAGACAAGCTGTTGGATCGGCACCCTGTGGGAGCGGCGCCCTCGCCGCGATTGCCCCCAAACAGCCATCGGGCCGAGGGCGGCCCTCC
>CAZYMK010000163.1:4170-7135 GCA_964648885.1 uncultured Geobacter sp.
AGCCATCGGGCCGAGGGCGGCCCTCCTACAAGATACCTGGCAATTTTGTGGGAGCGGCGCCCTCGCCGCGATTGACTTCAATTGACCTATTCAGACACGCTACCGCCATACCGCGACATGATTTGCATGTGCGACTGGCGTTTGGACAGCCGATTATGACAAGCGCAGTTGTCAGTTTTTGCAAGGATTTTTGAGGCGACTTTGGTCGGCCAGGGCAACTGGAGTCGGCCTGCAGGTGCCGGGTGGGAAAAGCGGGGGTTTAACTTATCTTTCTGATTTCTGTGGGTTCGAGGCTCAACTTGACGGGCTTGCTCATGATGTTCAACAACACCATGACGCGCTGCTCGCCGTCGCTCATTTGGTAAATGGCTTCCAGGCCGACAAAGGGGCCTTGGGTGATTTGCACCGTTTCACCCGGCGTGAAGTGGCGCTGTTGCACCGCGCCCGAACCGCATTGCGCGCGGATCAGCTCGACCAACGCGTCACCGACCTTGGCCGGTTCCTGGCCAAAAGTCACCAGGCGGCTGACGCCCTTGGTGGAGCGGATGGGGTGCCAGCTTTGGGCTTGGTTGCCGGTGTCGAGTTGGATGAAGAAGTAGCGCGGGAACAGGGGTTCGTCAATCTCGACCAGCTTGCCCCGGCGCAGTTTTTCGGCCCGGATCTGGGGCAAGAAGCATTCATAGCCCTGGTTCTGGAGGTTTTCCAGAGCGCACTGCTCCAGTCGCGGTTTGGTGTGGATGAGGTACCAACTCATACAGTTTATTAGGGACTTGTAGGTGCAAGGGTCGAATTCATTCGACCTGGCCGACTGAGGTCGGCCCTACAAAAACGAAATACCGATGACATGTGTGACAGTTCCCTCAATTTGATGCCAGCTTTTTCTAGTTTTTTTACTGGTCACTTGATTATATGCAAGGCAAGCCAGCGTCTGACCGCTAAGAAGAAGCCAAAGTCCAGCTTGTATTTGGCGTATGGCGTCTTGTCGGTGATGTGCAAATGTCGGTCATGACCTGTGCGTCGCCAGAATTTTGTCTCTTACACTTGCGGCCATGGCACGCTACAACACTCCTTTTGAAATCCACGTGCATGGCCAGGTGAGCCTGCGTGGTGATGTGACTTTTGACAATATCCAGGATGCGCTCAAGCCGCTCTGGAAATACGCCGGCGAGCGCTCTTTGATTGATGCGGCGGGCAGCTTTTATGAAGACGAGCCAGGCATCAGGTTTGACCCCGCTGAGCATTTGCTGCAAATGTGCTGGACCGTGGAGGGCGATGACGACTTTCGCCAGGCGCTGGACGAGATGTGCATGAATCTCAACGAGGTGGCCCTGGCCGGCGCGGCCATCGAGGTCACGTTTTACGACACCGAGTTTGAAGACGACGAAGAAGAGACCGACCTCGAAGCCGAGTCGCGCGACGACTTTGTGATGCTGTTCGTAGGCCCCGACCCGGCGGCCATCATGCAGGTGCAGCGCGATTTGCTGGTGCAAGACGTCATCAGCCTGATGGAGCGCCATTTTGATGGCGCCGAACTGGGCGGCGTGGTGGCTGCGGTGGATCAGCTGTTCAGCCAGCGTTTTAATGATTTGGTGAGTTCATTGCAGTTGGGCAAACCCCCGCGCGGCCCCGGCGGCTCAGGCGGCATGGGCCACGGCAGCGGCGGCCGCAAGCCCAGGCATTTGCATTAGTTTTAAATTCAATCGCGGCGAGGGCGCCGCTCCCACAGGGGTGCCGATGGCTTTTTGCATGTTGTGGGAGGGCCGCCCCCGGCCCGATGGCTGTTTGAATTTGAATTCAATCGCGGCGAGGGCGCCGCTCCTACAAAGTCAGGACAGTCGCATAGTGATTTGTAGGAGGGTCGCCCCGGCCCGATGGCTGTTTGAATTTGAATTCAATCGCGGCGAGGGCGCCGCTCCTACAAAGTCAGGACAGTCGCATTGTGATTTGTAGGAGGGTCGCCCTCGGCCCGATGGCTGTTGGGTTCAATCGCGGCGAGGGCGCCGCTCCCACAAAGACAGGACAGTCGCATTGTGATTTGTAGGAGGGCCGCCCTCGGCCCGATGGTTTTCTGCAATCTGTACAGGACCTCAACATGCCCATAACGCCACCCAAACCCCGCTCTAGTGACCTCCGCAAAGGCAGGGTGTCACTGTCCGGCCAGGTCTACCACATCACCACAGTCACTACCAACCGAACACCTGTGTTTGCCGATTGGCGCGCCGCGCGCATGCTGATCAACGCCCTGCGCGAAGCGCAAACACGCGGCGCGGCGACCACATTGGCTTTCGTCGTGATGCCCGACCACCTGCATTGGTTATTGCAACTGGAGGGCGATGCTTTGTTGCCAAAAGTGGTGGGGTCGGTCAAGGCGGTGACGGCGCACAAGCTGGGTCAGCAAATTTGGCAGGGCGGCTTTCATGACCATGCCTTGCGCCGTGAAGACGATGTGATGGAGACGGCCAGGTACATCGTTGCCAACCCGCTGCGCGCGGGTTTGGTGGAGCAACTGGCAGATTACCCGCATTGGGATGCCGTGTGGTTGTGAGTTTGTGGGAAGCCCTTGCCTTTGAAGGAGGGCTTGCCTTTGTGGGAGGGCCTTGTCTTTGTGGGAGGGCCGCCCTCGGCCCGATGGCTGTTGGAAGTCAATCGCGGCGAGGGCGCCGCTCCTACAAAAATGGCGGACGCTCTGTTTTTGTGGGAGGGCCGCCCCGGCCCGATGGCTGTTTGGGTTCAATCGCGGCGAGGGCGCCGCTCCTACAAAAATGGCGGACGCTCTGTTTTTGTGGGAGGGCCGCCCCGGCCCGATGGCTGTTTGGGTTCAATCGCGGCGAGGGCGCCGCTCCCACAAAGTCAGGACAGTCGCATTGTGATTTGTGGGAGGGCCGCCCCCGGGCCGATGGCTGTTGGAAGTCAATCGCGGCGAGGGCGCCGCTCCTACAAAGTCAGGACAGTCGCATTGTGATTT
>CAZYMK010000164.1:0-7090 GCA_964648885.1 uncultured Geobacter sp.
CTGCAGGAACCGGGGCGTCGCACCGGTCGCAAGACCCGGGTGGTGGCTGCCAACCAGCAGATCGTCAGGATAGACCGCGAATCGCGGGAACCGTTGTCGGCACAGTTTGAGCAGAAGTTGATCGACTGGCTGCAGCAGCAGATCAGCCATTTTCAGGTTGTCCTGGTATCCGACTACCTGAAAGGAGTACTGACACCGGCGGTGCTGCATGCCATCACCACTGGTGCGCTTAAACACCGGATTCCGGTGCTGGTGGATCCCAAGGGGTCTGACTATCGCAAGTATCGCGGGGCAACCGTGCTCACTCCCAACCGTAAAGAGGCGGAAACAGCTTCCGGGATTGTCATCAAGGATCCGGAAACTCTTGATCGTGCAGCCCAGGGGCTGATGGCGGATGTTGAGCTGGAGAATCTGTTGATCACCCGCAGTGAGGAAGGGATGTCGCTGTTCAGCCGCAGTGCAGAGGCGGTACATATCCCCACGGTGGCTCGTGAGGTGTTTGATGTGACCGGTGCCGGTGATACCGTACTGGCACTGCTGGCCTGCGGTGTTGCCGGTGGTCTGTCGCTGGCTGATGCAGCCCGGCTGGCCAATGTGGCGGCCGGCATTGCCGTAGGTAAACTGGGCACTTCCGTTGTTACCCCGGATGAGATCATTACTGCAGTGGCCCAGGAACACCGTGACAGTGACAGCAAGATCAAGAACCGTGATGTGCTGGCTGCGCTGCTTGAACGGGAAAAAGCCAAGGGCAGGCAGGTGGTCTTTACCAACGGCTGCTTTGACCTGCTGCATGCCGGGCATGTCAAATACCTGCAGGCAGCTCGCCGCCTGGGGGATCTGCTGGTGATGGGTCTCAACAGCGACGCCTCGGTGCGCCGTCTGAAAGGTCCGAAGCGACCCCTGATCGGCGAAGAGGAACGGGCCCATATCCTGGCTGCGCTGGACTGTATCGATTATGTCTGCCTGTTTGATGAGGATACGCCGCTGGAGCTGATTACGGCCCTGAAACCGCAGATTCTCGTCAAGGGGGGCGACTACACCCCGGAAGGGGTGGTGGGTAAAGCGCTGGTGGAGTCCTACGGCGGCAGGGTAGAACTGATCCCGTTTGTTGACGGCAAATCAACCAGCAACATTATTGAGAAGGTGCTTGAGCGGTATTCTGCCGAGGAATAATAAAATTCTGCCTCTGTTCACGGCAGTTTTTTCCTAATCGCCCGTTGGTCAGGCAGTACCTCAACCAGATCCCGGATCAACACCTTCATTTATGCTCGCCGCCACGCCTGCCTCTTTTACGGCTTCAGGAGGTTTTATGTCTGAAAAAGAGACCGCAACTACCGCTGCTGCAGCTGAAAAGCCCCAGCTGATGCAACGCATCCGTGGTATGTTGATGTTTATCGATTTGCCGATCAAGCAAAAATTCCTGCTCTTTGGTGGCAGCACCCTGCTCTGGTTCTGTCTGATGGCCTCCGTCACGGTGGTCTCACTGACCGCACTGCACTATGAATATTACCAGATCTCACGGCACATCACCCCCTACCGTCAGGCCATCAACACGGTTCTGGGCCGGTTGAATGAATTTGATCTGACCTTGCGCCAGATTCATGACCAAAAGGTCTCACAGGATTCGTCCGCTTTTGCTGCCACACGCAAGCAGCTGGCTGCCATCCGAAACGCTCTAACAGAGCTGAGCATCCAGCAAACCAGCGAGATCAACGACAGCACCATCATTGAGCGGATTCTGCAGAATATGGCCAAGTCCAATCAGGAAGGGTTGCATTACCTGCAAAAAAGTCTCAGCCTCACTGACCAGCTTGACCGCTCGCTGGATGATTTTCTGCAGAAAAAACGCGCTGCATTGCAAAGCCGGTCAGCAGCGCCCAACGAAGCAACAACGGCGGCCTACCAGACGGTTCTGGCTCTGTCAACTGAAATGGCTGAGCTTTCAAGAAGCCATCTTGAATGGATCACAGCCAGATACAAGACTACCAATCAGAACATTTATGCAAACATCCGCAACTCGGTCCACACCGTGCTTGCCCTGCTGCTGATTGCCTCCCTGCTCTTGGCGCTTTTCACCCACTATATTATTGTGGCCTTCCACAGGCCGATCAAGACCATTACCCATCAGATTGAGTCGCTCAGTAGCGGTGATATTGATCTTGCCAAAAAGGTCTCAATTACCTCAAAGGACGAGATCGGTACCTTGTCATGGAACTTTAACAACCTGATGGAAGCGGTCCACAGCATGACGATCTACAAGAAGGTGATCGAGGAGGACAGCACCCTCGAAGAGGTCTATCACCGTCTGGGTGAGGTATTCAACAACGATATCGGGATTCAGCAGTACACCATCTTTGAGGTCAATACGCAGCAGAAGGAGATGCGAGCTGTTTACCCGCCTCTGGTTGGTGATGCACGACTCTACTGCCATGAAGAGATCTTTTCAGACTGCACCCTCTGCCGGGCTGTCAAAACCGGTCACAATATTTCATCATTCCAGTTTAACGGTATCTGTCGTTACTTCAAGCCGGAAGGCACCCTTGGTCATGTCTGTATCCCTATGATGCTGGGTGGCAATACCGGTGGCGTTGTTCAACTGCGTTTTTCCAGTGACGGTCAGAATTCGTCACTTTCCGCCAAGGATCAGACCAGACTGTTTAAGGCCGAAAACTACATCAACCAATCACTGTCGGTACTGGAGGCAAAGCGACTGATGCAAACCCTGCGGGCAGGGCTATCGCATCAATTTAGTGGGTTGTTTCTGTGTTTTCAGTGTGCCGAGTAAGCATGAAATACCCCCGAACATACTGATCAGATAGTTTTCGTCTACAGACGCTCGATGCATCCTTCTACTGAGTCCGAGTTTATCTGACATGTTTCTGACTAATGTTAATGCGCACTTTCTCATGATAGAAAGATTTTCAGCAGCTGCCTTATCTCTGATTTTGCAGTCGTCCTCTTTGAAAACTACATCAAGCACCCAGTGGAGACGGTTCTCAATACTCCAGTGCGACCTGATTACTTTGAGATGCCTGGCTGCATCTGGTTCAAGGCTGGACACATAGTAGCGTCGTTCTGTTGTCACTACGTCCTTGATGTCGCGAGTAGACTCAATCATGATAAGTGTTTTAAGGCCGCTCCAACCTGCTTTCTCTGACGCGGGAAGGCTGTAGTCAGTAACTGTGCAGCGCCTGGTTTCAATCCGGCCATGTTCTTTTTCAACCGTTTCATGGGAGGACACCTGGTAGTTTCTTTCCCATAAGTCACGGTTGCTGTCGGCACTTCTGAGTTCATCAAAGAAGTCCTTGACCACAGCATGCAGATTGCCTTGATTGCCTTTCAAGGCAATCACGTAATCAGCCTTCTTTTTCACGAGATTCTCGATGTTTTTTTTCTGGAGCCCCATGGCGTCCATGGTGACAATGGCACCCTCAAGGTTCAGCGAGTCCAAAAGGTCAGGAACTGCCTTAATCTCATTTGATTTGCTGTCGGTGACAACCTGATCAAGGATGATGTTGTCATCTGCAACAAAAGCACTCACGATATAGCGTGTGGCTACATCTTTGATGTTTGACTGGATGGCTTTGCCATCAATGGCCACTACTTTGCCGCAGCAACCCTCATAGGCTCTTGTTACCCATTCGGCAAAGCATTGCTTGAATTGCTTCGTGTTGATCATTCCAAAGAAACGAGAAAATGTGTCATGGCTTGGCGTTGATTTTAGTCCAAACCTCTCAGTGAACAGATGACCACGGAAATTGACATGATCCGCTATTTTTACCCAAGTGTCACAACCACAAAGCAGGCCGCATAACGTCATGAATATCAGGTGCTGTGCTGAATACGTAGTCATGCCAGGTTTTCTTGGATCGTCTACTGCCGAGAAAGACTCTGACATAAGTGCAAAATCCGGTTCCATAGCCACCTCCGCGTTGGGTTGATGACTATTACATCCGTTGTTTGCTCAATAAACTGTAGCAACTGAAAAAATATAAACAAACATAAGCTCAGTTATGCTCTACAAATTGATGCGATAGCCCTGCCCTGCGGGATTCAGCGCTGGTAGACCCCCTTACCGGTCTCTATAATCGGCGTTTTCTGCAGGAGCATACCAAGCAGATCATCAACGGCGTCATGCGCCGCAATAAACAGATCGGCCTGCTGGTCTGCGACCTGGATTACTTCAAGCAGGTCAATGACACCCATGGGCATGATATCGGTGATCAGATGCTCAAAGAGACGGCAAGTATCCTTAAAAGTTCAGTGCGAGAGGCTGATCTGGTTATCCGTTTTGGCGGTGAGGAGTTTCTGGTGCTCCTGCTTGATCTGGAGCCGGGCATGGCCGTTGGAGTTGCTGAAAAGATCAGGGCCAAGATGGAGCAGTTCAAACTGCCGGTCGGTGACAGTGTACTCCAGAAAAGTATCTCGATTGGTGTCAGTGAATTTCCGCATGATACTGATGGATTCTGGCAGGCAATCAAGTATGCCGATGTGGCGCTCTACCAGGCCAAAGAGACCGGACGCAACCGGGTGGTTCGCTTTACCCCCGAGATGTGGGTACATGGAGATTTTTGACGATAATCAGTCGATGCCTGTGCCGGCCAGCACCAGTTGCCGTAGCTGCCCCTGACCTAACAGCTGTTCTGCGGTACAGGGGCTGTTCAGTTCAACCACCTGAAAATCAGCCCGTTTTCCAGGTTCCAGAGAACCAGCGACAGCGGCCATACCAATACCTGCTGCGCCGCCTAGCGTAGCCATCTGTAACAGCTCCTCCGGACTCAGTTCCCCTTTGTAACAATCCACTGCAAAACGGATCTCATCCCAGAGTGATAACGAATCATTACTGGCCAGCGAATCAGTACCAAGGCAGAGCGGAATCCCCAGCTTCCTGAACAGATGTACCGGCGCGGTTCCCACCGCAAGGTGATGGTTGCTGCGCGGACAGAGGCAGAGTGTGACGCCGCGCTGCTTCAGCAGGGCGGCGTCTGCCGGTGTCAGCTGCACGCCATGTACCGCCAGGGTTGCCGGACCCAGCAGACCGCCGTCATCAAAAAATCGGGCCGGGGTGGTCTTGCGTGGTGACGGCAGGTAGTCTTGCCAGCCGACAAAGGGATACAGCTCGGTGGCCAATGGACCGCTGGAGTCAAAGAGCAGGTCTGACTCGTCACGGGTTTCAGCCAGGTGCAGCGAGATCGGCAGCGTATGTTGTCCGGCAGCCGCTGCAATGGTGGGCAGCAGTGTCTGGTGCAGGGTATACGGGGCATGGGGAGACAGGCCGGCGGTTCTGGGGGGAGCGACGGTTGCCGCAGCGTCCAGGGCATGGGCCAGGCGTGGTTCAAACAGCAGGCAATCCTGCCCGATCAGCTCAAGGTACAGTCTGCCGCCCAATGGCGTCTCTCTGTAGGCCGGAAGCAGGACAGGGCTGGTGATGATGTCACCTACCAGGGTGGTTCCGGCCCGCAGTGATGCCTGGATGCCGGCCATAAGTGATGACCGCACTTCTGCGTCTGTGATGCCCCGTCTGACCTTGATCACCTGTATGATCCAGTCAACAAAACGGTGGGGGTGATAATCGAGCCCTCCCCGCAGCCGCCAGGCCGGGAAGTGGGTCAGTTCAAGATGGGTGTGGGCGTTGACAAAGCCGGGCATGATGACACAGCCGGGAAATTCGGCAGTGGGAGGGCCGTAGAGAGGGATCAGCTCAGTTGCCGGTCCGGCTGCCAGAATACGACCGTCCAGCACCGCCAGTGCCCCGCCTGCAAGCGGCGGCTGGCCGGGATTATAGAGCCATGAGGCGGTATAGACAGTGTCTGCCGGGGTCATCGGTTTACCTCATCGAAATGCAGTCGTCATGGTGCTGCTCACATCTGCGCCAGCAGCCCCTGGATCTCCGGTTCCCGGACAATCTCGACCTGCTCCTGGAGGACCGCATGGAGGATCTCGTTGGTGGTGAGGGGGTTGGCCAGCACACTGCGCAGCACGGTTATCTCGTCACGGTAGCGGTCGGTGCGGAGACGGGTGCGGGAGACAAAGGTCTTGCCGGCCTCACGCTGGTATTTCTGCAGCAGTTGGCAGACCTGATCCAGGATGGCGTTGATACGGGCTTGTTCCTCCGGATCAGCGGTTGCGAGTGACTGCTGAACCTCTGCCGGACAGTAGCGGTAGGTGAGGATGTTCAGTTCCGGTTCGCTGGTCAGCTCAAAGTGGGGGTGTTGGCTGATCAGATCGGCAAAGGTGCGAGCCCGTTCGATCCCCAGATTGATCAGCAGTTCATACCCCTTGCGGCCGATAATGGAAAGGCCGGCGTGGACCAGCAGGGCCTTGCCGGGACGGGAACCCTCCAGGGTGTGGCTGCCCAGATCCTTGGAACCGTGACGCAGGATGTAGGCGGCATGATGCTCAATGGCGGAGACGGCGGTAGGGTCTTTGAAGATCACCATGCCTGCCCCCATCGGTACATACAGCTGCTTGTGGGCATCAATGGTGACCGAATCGGCCCGTTCGATACCGGTCAGCAGGTGACGGTGCCGCTCAGAAAAGAGGGTAGGTCCCCCCCAGGCTGCATCCACATGAAAGTGACAGCCCAGTTCCTGGGCAACATCGGCCATCTGTTCCAGCGGATCTACGTTGCCGGTCTCGGTGGTGCCGGCAATACCCACCAGTGCCAGCGGTTTGATGTTCTGATCTGCCAGCTGTCCACAAACCTCGCGCAACGCCTGCAGGTCAATCCGGTTGTTTGCAGCGGTCTTGACCCTCATCAGCTGGTCACGACCGATCCCCAGCAGATCGGCAGCCTTGCCCAGGGAATAGTGACCGCGCTCTGAGACCAGAATCGCGATACCATCCAGTCCATGATGGCGCAGCGAACGGAACAGTCCCTCCTGGGCAATGCCCCGAAAGCTGCCGTGTGGCGCAAACAGGCGGTTGCGAGCCAGCCAGAGGGCCGTGATGTTTGCAATGGTGCCGCCGGAGCAGAAGGCCCCCAGGGCAGCCTGGCTGTTGTGGATCCAGGCAGGGTAGAAGTCCTCCGGGCAGCGGTAGATCAGGTGGTGCAGCATGGCCAGCACCTGTCGCTCCATCGGGGTGAAGG
>CAZYMK010000165.1:0-7086 GCA_964648885.1 uncultured Geobacter sp.
CCCTGTTTGCAGATTGATTCACATGGGCTCACCTCCTTTCCTGGGGAATGGATACAAAAAAGCCCCACCAGCTTAAGAGCCAATGGGGCAGAGAATGCTCTGTATCCAGAACCGGGAAAGCCTAACTCTCCATATCCCGACGCAGCTTTTCCAGTTCTTCACGACTAAGGCCGGTGGAGGCTGCAATGATATCCAATTGTACGCCATGCAGGATCAGACCTCGGGCGGTTTCCAGCTTGCCTTCCAGCTTGCCTTCCAGCTTGCCTCTCAGTTCGCCTTCAGTGAGTCCTTCCAGCTTGCCTTCCAGCTTACCTTCAGCTAGCCATTGTTTCTGCCATTGTTTTACTCGTTTTTCTAGCATGGTGTGTACCTCCACAAGTTCTTGCACGGTTTCATAGTCTGATTCAGGTAGCCGTTCCGGCAGTAAAACCCGTTTGATCCAAATGACAAAGGAACGACGAAGCTCTTCTGTTTCCGGGGTACCAAGCCAGTCTGCAAGATGGCCAATCAGTTGCAGGAAGGTTTCAGGTTCGCTGCTGTGTTCAAGCCGGAAAAGGGCCGATACAAGGTTTTTCAGTTCTGCCAGTTCCTGTTCGTGGTAGCTACCTTCATCAACGATCAGGTAGCGGTATTTCGGCAGGTACCGCTCAAGGCCGACTGGTACGGCGTCTATCAGGTCAGTTATGCTGGTGGCGGCGTTCCAGCGCTTTTCACCATTATACAGCACCAGAGGAAAGACCGGGGGTAATTTCTGTTTGCCCTTTACCTGACCGCTTTTTATCAGGTCCTGATAGAGAAGTCCGGTGTAGGTCAGCAAACGGACTGCCATAAAACGGTCTACGGTGGATTGGAATTCCAGCAGGATGTAGAGGTATACCCAGCTGTCCCCTATGCGTACTTTCCAGATGACGTCGTCTTCCCGGTCTCGCAGGTCATCGGATATATAGCTGCCGTTTACTTTCTCAAGGGTGGAGAAGTCGAGCTGTGCTACCCAGGGTTCGCGGACAAAGGACTGGAACAACTCTCTGACCATGCGAGGATGAGAAAACAGCTGCTTGTATGAGGAATCGTGCTTTTTGATAACCCACCTCTGCCAAAAACCATAGCAAGCAGGCTGGGTAAAGTCAAACCATGAACAAATACACTATGCTCACGTTTATTTGCCCATAACTACCATTATAGTATGTCAATTATATAAATGTCCCCAGAACCCCTTACCCTTCCCTGCTTGAAAACCGATTAACGGGGTAATTCGTCTGAGCTGGCCGATCAGTAGGCGTAGAGGACTGTAATATTAGCCTGTTCTGTTGCACCAACTGTACGCTCTGCCTGTACCTCTAGCCGATATACGTAGGGTATGTGTTTAACATCAATGCCACCACCACCTCCTGCTTCAACTACTCCACCAGCCAAAGCATCCCCACCACCCCCAGCACTCATGTCTGTGTTTCCGACTAACGTATCAATAATTTTGGAGTACACAGTATAAGACTGACCACCTGCACTTGCCGGCAGCTGAAAGGTAATGTCTGGAGATTTATTAGGTTCTGGTGACTGGTCACACAATGTGGCCCACTCATTAGAGCTTAGAGTCAGCTTGGCGGCAACACTACAGTTGGCATCATTTGGGTAGGAAACTGAAAACAGCGTAAAATCACTTTTAAATGAACTGTCTATAATCACTGGCAGAACTTGTTTTACCAGTGCATCGGCACCCCCATAAGATGCTTCAAGTGCTGTTCTATATCGCTTTGTTTGACCTCCCTGCTGAATGCTTTGTGTCACCATATACATAACTGCCATCACAATGGTTAATGAGATGAACGTCATCATCAGTGCTGTCAGCAAGGCAATGCCTTTGTTGTTATGTAAGTTTTGCGAATCCATATATATTCTCCTACTTACTGGTTAGACAGAAAATTTTTGGGCCTAGCAACAACACGGTAGACCTTCCAGCGATATTGTTGCATGGCTGCAGAAAGTGCATAATTTTTACTTAAGTTATCTGCCAAAGGATCTCCTACCTCAAATGATGCAGGGCTTTGATAATTCGTGTCATGACGTCCATTCTGTGCAAGTATATATATTTTTATGATTTTTAGAGATCGACGAAGCTGGGCAGGATCTGCCAATGTAGCGCTTACAAGTGTCTGTCTTGAAGATGGAAAAACCGTAATAGCACCACCAGCCCCCAAGGGGGTGGAATACGTATCAACAAGTCCATCTTGCCCTTCATTGCCTTGCCCGTCGTCAAGATCCCAATGAAAGACCACCTGCATATCAGCAACACAATCAAGTAGGGGTACATAGGTCAGACGTCCCCCGGGGCTTGTGGTAGTATGGTTAACCACACCTTTGTACAGCACTCCGGTATTCTCAGCACAAAACGATGGAAATTTAGCTGCTGTTGCTGGTTTTGCGACAAAATAGTCAACCCGGTTAAACGGCATCCCAAGTTCAGTGCCGCTTGCTGCACTCCGTATGCCGTAGATGTAATATAGCTCTTCAGGCAGGGAAGGCAAAAATTGACTATCTGCAAATCCAGTTGCATCAAAATTAGCCCAATAGATTGAAGACTGCGTTGTGTTAAAGATCAGCTGATTATCAGTTGTGTCGTTTTTATAGTTTTTTTTGATGACAATCACCCGATCATTGGCAGCCAGATTTGCAGTCTGCCAAATTTTCGGCTTCTGTTTGCCTGTCTGTGCACTGCTAAACGGCATATAGGACCATTTCTGCGCAGCATCACCAAGCCCCAATGTTGCACCTTTCAAGACCAGATAGTCTGCTCCTGCCAAGACATTATAGTTCTCTGTGCCGTCTGAGTTGGAAACCGTCGCCAATCCGTCACCAGCTGCAATAGCCCGCGGTATACCGCCGGGACTGTCGTTATAACTACTGGCAGGAGCAAAGCCCGCTTCTCTGTAGGTTATAGACGCAAGGTACGAATACGGCAGACCATAACCTGCCTGCTGAAGATCATGGCGCAACATTTCCAACCCAACCACACCTTCAATATTACTTTCTTCAGACTTTGACACTTTAGTCATCTGGGTGAGGATAGTCTGAAATGCATCGCCGGTAATAATTATAACGACGACAAACACTGCCATCACGACAATCAACTCGACGAGAGTAAAACCTTTGTTAGATCTTAACATACGAGACTCCGGTTCTACGGTGTTTACTGGTTGGACAATAAGGTTGATATGGAATGTTGATAACGCTGCTGTTTGTATTTCCAGCTCACTTGAACCTCATAATTTTTAACCGTGGGATCTATGGCACTATTTTGCAGACCGGTTTCAAGAACCGAATAATTTCTGAAGGCCCCGTTTACTAGCCGTGGCTCTATTTTATTTCTTATTAAACCAGGTGAAACTCCTGATGAAACATTTGCAAAAGGCTTAGCTTTTTCTTTATTGATCATTTCATCTGCCAGCAGGATTGCTGCCTGTTGCAGCTGATTATTCATGTTATATGAGATGGCATAGTTCACCGTCTGTAACAAACCCAGCATGCCGACCATTAATATAACGATAGCCACAAGAAACTCTACCAGTGTGAAACCCCTATTATTTAAATTCACAGATATTCCCATTGATTTTCCCCATGTTTACCCTTGCCCAACTTAAAGCCAGACAGTTGTAGGCCGGATCAGCAGCACCTGCGCCCACTGCTATAGTTAACCAACCCGTTGTGTAACCACGCTCATCAATTTCTATATTCGTATTATTAAAATCGCTCAGCCCCGAAGATTTTAGTTGCTTAAACTGGTACTTTACTGTTTTTGACAACTCAGACTTACTGGAAACTGACGTTTCTGTACTGTACGGCAAAAAGGCATAACTTGTAGGATTAAGAACAATTCTGAATTTATTTTTTGTTTCAATCGCCCGCATCCTAAGACCGGTAATATCGGCAAGCATCTCTTTAGTTTGCGCCTCAATCTGGTATTTTCTCTGCCAGCTGTTAAAGTTAATACTTGATATTGACAGTATGATACCTATTAGAGCCATTACAATTATCAACTCTATAAGTGAAAAACCAGCCTTTTTCATAGGAGTACCCGAAAAAATTTAGATGTTTTTTTGAAATTCATCAGCGTTCCTGGATTTGTATTATCTTTTTCAATGGACGAGGCGGCACCAGCAAAGACATACCCTGCGCCTTAGGCGGAACACCTTGAATAGGCGTTGTCGTTCTTCTATTTTCTTTTGCGGCAAAACCTGTAGACATCGAAATTTGCTCAAATGCACCCGTTGATACCTGCATCAGAATTTTTCCTTTCATGGTTTGTGTGGCAGGTGCACTACCTGTTTTTCCATCGACAGCCCAAATAAATGAACTCCCACCATAACCACAAACATCAGCAGTTGGCCTGAAAGTAGTAAAAAACACGGTGCCGTTAGCTGCTGCTACCGGGTCTGTAATTACTCGTTCTGAAGCATAACCGTCATTGAGTGCTGCCGTATCAAGAGAGATATACCAACCTTGCTTATTGTCAGGCAGTGCAGCAGCAGGCGCGGTTGTCTGGTCATCAAGCTCTGCAACGGTCCTTGCCGTAGTACAGGCAGGATCAATCTTGGCTGTTGTCAGGCTATGACAAGGTTCTCGCAGACCATAGATTCTCCTTCCTGTTGTGCTATCATCAATCTCAGTTGCGGTTTTGTAGTAGTACCTACCGGTTCCAAAATAAAGCCAGAGCCGCTTATGATCTCCTTCTTTAAACTGCAGCTTGGCAACAGCAGATGTTACCGGTCCGATACCACTGATTACAGTACTTAGAACCCAGTTATCAGGATTAACATCCTCTTTGGTCACCAATCGTAATACACCGCCAGTATTCCAATTGCTGGTTGATCCGTTCTTCTGGACATAACCAACATAAATAACGTCATCCTGATAAAATCCTTCTTTACTTTTGCCTCTTTGAATCCTGTCATTATCGACACTTGCATTGTAAAGCGAGCCGACAAAGGCATTCGTAATAGTTGTAGTAAAGGTCTTGACTAATGCACCGGTTGCCAGATCAACCACAAAGAGTGAAAGAGGCTGGTCAGATCGTCCCAGAAACTGATTGGTTGTCGTATCAACCGGGCCGGTAGGGCCAGATCCGAAAATGGCAAACCAGCGACCATTTTTGGTTTTATCGCCTACACGGACAATAACAGGGCCAGTTGTGGCATATCCAAGGTTACCACCCTTCAGTGCCGCTGCAGCACCCGCTGCAGGGTCTCCATTAAACTCCCATAGATATTTTGGGGATTCTGGATTGGTGACATCCAGAGCAAAGTATGTTGAATAACCAATATCTGCCAACGGAGTTTTAACGCAATCGGTCCCCCCGCCATAACAAAGACCAGAACCACCACGATTCCTGCTTGCCCCCCCAAGCCCGCTACTGCCAAGCAAGATCGTACGCCAGCTTGTCTTGCCAAGATCAAGATTGCCGGTTCCTGTCTGCATCTCAGTCTTTTTGGCACACATCCAATAATCAGTGGTACCGGCAGTTACACAATCAGCATGTTTGTGGATGGCTACATCAACCAAAAGAGGAGTGCCATCTACATAATAGAGATGCGGGTAGGCAGGATCGCCAAGATATTTAAGGTAAGGCAAGGCCTGGCGCGGCACAAAGGCCCATTGCTCACGACCGAGAAGATCACCCGCATCAGCACGGACGTTTGCATTTTTGCCGATGTTGGCCCCGGAAGTAACTGTTGTATAGTCATTCAGCTTTACTTTATCATATCTGCAGGTTGAACTTGTTGAATCCGCCTCAAGCACACGACACGCATCACTTACAGGGGAAAGAACTCCTAACTTGAAGGCATGCAGCATGCCGTCATTTGCACCGGTGTACACCATCCCTCTGTTTTGATAGTCGTTTGAACTGATAAACTGACCATACGAACTGTCTCCATATCCACGGGGCGGCTCATGATGGTACCATTGAAGCGCTACATTACCCTGAATTTTCGGTGTCGAGCTGACGATATCACCCAGTCTCCAAGTACCGGCGTTACCGGCAATGGTTGCCAGGCGACTGCGATAGCCCGTTTGATCCAGGCCAATTATATAATTAATTATTTTTTCAGCCTCTGTCGTGTTCGCCGCTTGCAGATAACTTCTTGCCGTAGCATCGTTTTTAAGGTTGGTGGCAGTAAATGGAGCCAATCCGTTTGTGGTGTCCAATGTCGTTGCAGTACTCCCACCAATGCGGGTGTAAATGGTTCTAGGATCAGACAGCAGGTTACGTGACCAAAGCATACGGCCTGCCCTCCAGAGACTTTTAACATTACTGATGTCATCCGGATTAAAAGAGCCAAGATCAAGTAAAACAGAACCATCACCTTTCGTATCCTTTAAAAGCTTCACCAATGTCTGACTACTGGAGCTATCAAAATAGAACTGGGCAACATAATCCTCCAACAGATTCAGTTTATAATTGGAGACCGTATCAACCCTGACAGAAGTAAAATTCAAAAATGGGTCAAGATAATACCATAGATTCTGCAGCTCACCTGTCCAAGTAACTTCTGAACCTGCATCAAAGGTTTTTTTGGGGTAAAACACAGCCTGCAACAGGTTAGCACCACTGCCTTCACTGTTGTTCAGGATAGAAGCTGCCGTACCTGATGAAACCCTTGACAGGATATCATTGAATGCCTGCCCTAATGAGGTGACCAGTTGCTGACCCTGCTGAGCCTCAAAATAGGTATCAGGAATGCCGTCACCGTTTTTGTCCCATTCTGCACACTTCGAGTTTGGATTTGCAGTACCGCAAGAACTGTCATTATACGGTTTGCCGTTGTTATCCAAATCTTCATAGCCGCCATATTTAGCTGCTCGTCTCAAGATTTGTCGGCCAATAGCAGAGTCATCAAATGCAAATACCGTGTACAGAGTTAAATTCTGCTTGCCATCAATATTGCTCTTGCCAACCGTCGCACTTCTCAAATCTGTGTTGTGAGCATAATAAGCTACACCTTCCAGGTAGTAGGTGCCTTCTGAACTATTTGCACTGGTGGCCTTTAAACTGCTTATTCCCTCATTGGTTGCAATACTATCCATCCAGGTCTG
>CAZYMK010000166.1:0-3758 GCA_964648885.1 uncultured Geobacter sp.
GCCAGCGCCCCACCCTGCTGCCCGCCAAATCTGCCCGACAGTTCCCCACCCGGATTGAAATCGACAATGAGGTGTCGGACGAGTACACGGTCGTCGACATCTATGCCCATGATAAGGTCGGCCTGCTCTACCTGATCACCAGCACCCTGAATCAATTGGGCCTCTACATCGGCGTTTCAAAGATCTCCACCAAAGTGGACCAAGTAGCTGACGTCTTTTACGTCCGCGACATCTTTGGCCACAAGATCCTTGATACAAGCAAGCTGGAGGAGATTCGCGCCTCTCTGGCCGGTGCCATTGATGACTGGCAATGAACCGCTACCTTGACCTGTTTCTGGCCTGGCTGACCGTGGAGCGGGGGCTGAGTATCAATACCCGCAATGCCTACAGTGCCGATCTGGGACGCTATCTCGACTATCTGGAGCAACTGCAGCGGGAAGCACCCGACCAGATCCTGCCGTCTGATATCGCTGCTTTTCTGTCACAGGAGCGTCGGCGGGGTCTTTCCCCCCGTAGCCGCAGCCGACTGCTGTCGGCCATCAGGATTTTCCACCGCTTTCTCTTAATGGAACGTTACGCCACCATCAACCCGTCCACCCTGATCGAATCTCCCCAGACCATCAAAAAGCTGCCCTCTTTTCTGTCCGCTGCCGAGGTTGAGGCACTCCTGCGTGCCTCTCGTGGCAAAAGACCCGAGGATGTCCGGGATCTGGCAATGCTGGAACTGCTCTATGCCACCGGATTACGGGTGTCCGAACTGGTAAACCTGAAGCTGCGGGAGGTGAATCTGGAGATCGGTTATCTGATGACCCTGGGCAAGGGGAACAAGGAACGGCTGGTGCCGATCGGTGCCATAGCCCGCCAGCGGGTGGCCGACTATCTGGAGCAAGCCCGCTGCCTTCAGGATCAGGAACAGGAAAACCTGCACCTGTTCCTCTCCCGCCTGGGTCAGGCCATGACCCGGCAGGCCTTCTGGAATATCATCAAGAAGCGGGCGCTGATGGCCGGTATCCGCACCAGCATCTCCCCCCACACCCTGCGTCACTCCTTTGCCACCCATCTGCTGGCCAATGGTGCCGACCTGCGCAGCGTGCAGATGATGCTGGGTCATGCCGACCTCTCCACTACGCAAATTTACACCCATGTTACCCGCGAGCGGCTGAAACAGCTACACCGCGAACTGCACCCGCGAGGATAAGCTGCTATTCCGGGAAGTTTCACGTCCGCCTTGCCACAGCCCGACTTCTTCCTGTATATAGCATCGGATGAAAATCTGCACTCTAGCCAGCGGCAGCAAAGGCAACTGCCTCTTTCTTGAAACCGGTGGCGTACGACTGCTGATTGACGCCGGACTCTCCCTGAGAGAGATCACTGCCCGTTTGCTGGCCTCACGGATTGCACCGGATTCGATCCATGCCGTGCTGGTTACCCATGAGCATGGCGACCATATCCGTAGTGTCGGCTCTCTTGCCCGACGTTACAAGATACCGGTGCTGGTCAGTTACGCCACACGCCAGACCGCCGAGCGATATCTGCAAAAGACAGAACTGCTGGAGTTTGAAACCGGCTATTCTTTTACCTTCAGGGATATCCTGATTGATCCGTTTCCGGTATCCCATGATTGCTGCGATCCGGTTGGTTTTGTACTTGAGTCTGCAGAAGGCAAGGCCGGTACCGCCACCGATCTGGGAATGGTGACCCGGCTGGTGCGGGAAAAACTGAAAGGCTGCCGGGCGCTGAATCTGGAGTCGAACCATGACCCGGAGATGCTGCTGAATGGCCCCTACCCCTGGAACCTGAAGCAACGGATCAAGTCGCGCCATGGCCACCTTTCCAACCAGGAGTCACTGGAACTGCTGCATGACCTGGCTCACGAGGGTCTGGAGGCGTTGGTGATGGCCCACCTCTCAGAGGTAAACAACCACCCGGACAAGGTAGCGGAAACCACCGCCTCGTTTCTGAAAGACCAGAACTGCTGCGCACCCCGGATTGTGATTGGTGATCAGTATCAGGCCGGGCCGGTGCTAGAGCTATAGGAAGCCAACAAGACACTAGCACGCGGATAAAATCTGATTTGAGCGGATTTACACGGATTTAATAAAATGTCTGAAAAATCTGCGTAAATCCGCCTAATCCGTGTCATCCGCGTGCTATCATCATGGCTTTTAATAAAGTTGCGTGTATTAACTTAGAAGTAGCATTAAATATCAATACAGGAGCTTTACCCCATGATACCTCGTTATACC
Source organism: uncultured Geobacter sp. (assembly GCA_964648885.1). Lineage (GTDB taxonomy): Bacteria > Desulfobacterota > Desulfuromonadia > Geobacterales > Pseudopelobacteraceae > Trichlorobacter. The sequence goes on from CAZYMK010000166.1 coordinate 2,247, forward strand.
CGCCCCGACATGGCAAAAATCTGGGAACCGGAAAACCGCTTCCGCATCTGGCTTGAGATCGAGACTCTGGCCTGCGAGGCACAGGCACACCTTGGCGTTATTCCCAAAGAAGTCGTTCCTGTTATCCGCGAGAAGGGTAACTTTAACATTGAGCGGATTGACGCCATTGAGGCTGAAGTCAAGCACGATGTGATCGCCTTCCTGACCTCCGTGGCCGAGTTTGTCGGCCCTGAGGCCCGTTTTATCCACCAGGGCATGACCTCCTCCGACGTGCTGGATACGTGCCTCTCGGTACAACTGGTACAGGCCGCTGATGAGCTGCTGGCTGATCTTAAGATGATCCTTGAGTCAATCAAGCTGCGGGCCTATGAGCACAAAGATACGGTCTGCATGGGGCGCTCCCACGGCATCCATGCCGAACCGGTCACCTTCGGCCTTAAGCTGGCCTCTTTCTACGCCGAGATGGACCGCAACCGGACCCGATTGAAGGCTGCCCGAGAGAATATCGCCACCGGTGCCATTTCCGGCGCCGTTGGCACGTTTGCCAATATCGACCCGTTTGTTGAGGAATATGTCTGCGAGAAGATGGGACTGAAGCCTGAGCCGGTCTCCACCCAGGTCATCCCCCGCGACCGCCATGCCGAATATTTCTGCACCCTGGCGATCATCGCCTCATCCATGGAGCGGATCGCCACCGAAGTCCGCCATCTGCAACGCACCGAGGTGCTGGAGGCGGAAGAGCAGTTCACCAAGGGCCAGAAAGGCTCATCGGCCATGCCCCACAAGCGCAACCCGATCCTGTCCGAGAACCTGACCGGTCAAGCCCGTTACGTCCGAGCCCAGTGCATCCCGGCCCTGGAAAACGTGGCCCTGTGGCACGAGCGGGATATCTCCCACTCCTCGGTGGAGCGCTATATCGGCCCTGACGCCACGGTAGCCCTTGATTTTTCCCTGCGCCGTCTGAACGGTCTGATCAAAAACCTGGTGGTCTATCCCCAGAACATGCTCAAGAACCTGAACCAGATGAAGGGGCTGGTCTTCTCCCAGAAGATCCTGCTGGATCTGACTCAATCAGGCGTCTCCCGTGAGGATGCCTACCGGCTGGTCCAGAAAAACGCCATGAAGGTATGGGAAGAGGGTAAAGACTTCCAGACCGAACTGCTGGCCGATCCTGAAGTGGTGGGAGCCCTGGGAGAGGCAAAAATCCGTGAATCCTTTGATCTCTCCTACCATCTCAAGCATGTCGACACTATTTTCAAGCGAGTCTTTGGTGCATAATCTGTTCGATCAACTCATAACCACCTTTGTGCCAACCGGTGGTGATTCCGGCAGCCTGTTCTGGGCCAAACGGTTGTTGCTGGCCCTGATACTTTTTGCACTGGTCTGGCTGCTGGCGCAGGGGGTTTGCTATGTACTGCATCGCTGGGGCAACAAGCTCACCTCCTTCACCAATACCGATCTTGACGACCGAATCATGCAGCGGATCACCCCATCCATCTCACTGCTTTTGAC
>CAZYMK010000166.1:3858-7083 GCA_964648885.1 uncultured Geobacter sp.
GTGCTGCGGCACTTCAACTATGATATCCTCTCACTGGTTACCGCACTGGGTATCGGTTCGCTGGCCATTGGTATGGCAGCGAAAGACACCCTGGCTCACGTCATCTCCGGCTTTACCCTGATGATAGACCGCCCTTTTCGGATCGGCGATCGTATCCAGCTGTCCGGCGGTCAAGTTGGCGATGTGCAGGATATCGGCCTGCGTTCCACCAAGATCAAGACCCTTGATAATCAGCTCCTGATCATACCCAACTCGGATCTCTGCAACAGCATGCTGACCAACCAGGCTTTTCCGGATAATCGGATCAAGGGACGGATCAACGTCGGCGTTGGCTACGGCAGTGATGTTGAGCAGGTCAAGCTGCTGATGACAACCATTGCACTGGAAGTGGATGAGGTGCTGCGGGAACCGGCTCCGGAGGCGTTCTTTGTCTCTTTTGGCGACAGCGCCCTCAACATGTCGCTCTTTTTCTGGGTTGAAGAATATTCCCGGCTGTTTGCCACCACAGACAAGATCAACTCACGCATCATTCAACGTTTCAGAGAACATGGCATCGACATTCCGTTCCCGATCAGAACCATCCGGATGAGCACCGACGGAATGCAGCCAATCAGACCGTAAGGAGGACAGGCCATGAAGAGATTGCTACGCCCTGTAGTATCCGGTCTAATGCTGGTACTCGCTGTTAGCGCCTTTGCTGCCAATGAAACCGCCGGCGTGAAACCTGATACCGCTGCCCTGTACCAAAAAGCACGTGATCAGGTGAGTAACCTGACAAACAGCCCTGCTGCCAAATACGCTACCGAGACCGTCAAGCAGGCTGAAGCAGATGTAGCTGCAGCCCAGAGCGGCCTTGAGCAGGGGAACGATCGAGCGACACGCCAATCTGCTGAACTTGCCATTATTCAGGTAAAACTGGCACTGTCATTGGCAGATGAACGAATCGCTGCTGAAAAGACCGTCGCTGCCCAACAAGAACTCACCAAACTTGAACAGCGGCTCACAGCTATACTGTCAGGTAAAGGAGAGAAACCATGAAAACTCTGGTACACAAGCTCTCACTTATTGCTTGCTGCTTCTTTGTCAGTATGGTGATCTGCCCTTTGGCTTTTTCCAATGAAGAACCTGCTCCTCCTTACCTGCAACAGGCTCAGCGCGCAGTAAATGATGCAGTTACCAAGGGGCAGGAGCTGCCGGAGCTGAACGATGATCTTCTGATTGCCCGCAACTCGTTACGCAATGCAGAGGCTGAGTACAAAAAACACCTTGGCTGGACCGGCAAGCTAGATCAAAAGGCAGAACCTGCCGTTCGCTATCTTGCAGAAACGGCCCGTCTGCAGGCAGCTGTCCTGTTGGCACAGATTGGCAAACATGAGCAGCAAAAAGAGAAAGCACGTCTTGATGAGCTCATTGCCGCAACACGTGCAAAGATCAAGATTTTCGATGAACTGGTCTTGCAAGTTAAAACCCTTAAAAAGCAGAGTGTAGATCAAACTAAACAGATCAGTAGCTTGAACGCCAAAGTTGCCTCATTAAACGCCGAACTGGCGGCTAAGGGAACCGCCATCACCAGCTCTGACCAGAAGACAACCGAACTTCTCAAAGCCCTTGATGAGCAGAAAAAGGCCACTGTTTCTTCTGAGCAGCGGCTGGCAGCCTTAACTCAAGAGCTTGAAGGGTTGAGACAACAGACGGCCCAACTGCAGGCCACTGGTGAGCAGCTCTCCGCTGAAAAGCGGATCAAATCCTTTGAGGCAGAGGTTGGCAGGCTTGGTGGTATTGTCAAACCAACGGCTGCAGGACTGAGCGCAACATTCCCCCGCGCACAGCTGCTTAAAACAACAGGAAAAAGCACGACATTGACTCCTGCAGGTAGCGGAACCGTTAGTAAACTCGCCGAGTTGATCAAGTCATATCCAGAATACCGGATCAAGCTGCGAGTACATGGATTTGGACAACCAACACGCAATGAAGATGCTGCAGCAACCGATCAGATGGCGCGTTTTATGCGCGAAGCACTGCTAAATAAAGGTAAACTGGAGCCAGCTGCAGTCGAGGCATTGGGTGTCGGCGCGGCTGAGCCGGCCTATCCTAAAGGCAACGTAGAAGGCAACCGCCGCGTTGAGATTGTTTTTGGGAAATAAATGAGTAAGCTTGTTCTGTTCCCTTCATAGCAACAACGTTGCTTGCCATTGAGCAATCTTCTGCCTGGGCATTTGTGTACGCACACCACTCTACGGTGTCATTCGTGATGCCGACAAGGTGGGGGAAATTGAATCTTTGTCAGAAGGTCGCCTTAGGAGGATCAATCATAGCCACGTCTGCACGTAAGATGGATACCTCGTTGCTTCCTCTGGATGCAGCCAATGAACTGTACGATTTTTATCAATTTCTTTCGCAAAAACACCGCCGTACAAAGCAAGCAAAAAAGAATTCTGCTGATACATCAAGCTATCCGCTCCGTGGTCTTCCGTATCGGTATGACGCCCCCTTTGAGCCGGTTGCAGCAGAAGAATGGGAAAACCTTACATGATACCATGTGACAACAATCTACTAAAGCTGCAAGGACAGACTATTTACTATGCCCAACAGAATTGAAGTTGCCCTGAAGGATGGCGTACGCGATGCCCGTGGCGAGCGGATCAAGCGCGAGATCGGCCATTTTCTGCACCTGCCGGTGAGCAGTGTGCGCACCATCGATATCTTTACTGTGGATGCTGAACTGAACCACAGTGAGCTGGAGGCAGCAGCCTCCGGTCCGTTCTGCGACCCAGTCATCCAGAACTGGAGTATTGATCTGCCTTTAGCCACCGGCTTTGACTGGGCGGTGGAGGTGGGCTTCAGGCCCGGCGTCACCGACAACGTGGGCCGCACTGCCCGCGAGGCAGTGGAGTACCTGACCGGTCGCCCCTTCAGTGATGGTGAAGGAGTTTACTCCGGGGTGCAGTATCTGCTCTCCGGCCAGTTGACGGCTGAACCGGTGGAGAAGATCGCCACCGGCCTGCTCTGCAACACGCTGATTCAGCGTTACAGCGTCATGCCTGCGGCTGATTTTATGGCTAAACGTGGCTTCCCCACCACGGTACCCAAGGTACAGGTTGAGGCTAAGGCTGAGGTTAAGGAAATTGACCTGGAAGTATCCGATGAAGTGCTCCTTCAGATCAGCAAGGATGGTGTGCTGGCCCTGACTCTGGAAGAGATGAAGATCATCCAGGCCCACTACCG
>CAZYMK010000167.1:0-7058 GCA_964648885.1 uncultured Geobacter sp.
AAATATGGCCGGAAGATGAGATGCAAGATGTTCATGTTATTGTTGCTAGCCTCCTAAGTAGTACTAACTGCCATAATGATATCTACAGGCAATGACAACCAGATCTGAAGCATCAACAACATAGACCAGCCGATTGGTCTCATCAATGCGACGCGACCAAAAACCGGAAAGATTCTCGCGTAAGGGCTCCGGTTTACCAATGCCTTCAAATGGGCTACGCATGGCATCCTGAATCAACAGGTTGATCCGTTTCAGTGTTTTTTTGTCCTGCTTCTGCCAATAGCAATAATCTTCCCAGGCAGCTCCTGTCCAGGTTAGTCTTTCAGGCATCTGCCAATTCCTGTTGGATAGTCATACCAGCACGATACTGTTCGATAGAGCGGGATAAATGGACAGCATTGGCAGGCGATTTAAGCAGATGAACGGTTTCTACAAAACTGTTAAAGGTATCAAGAGACATCACCACAGCATCCTGTGCATCCCTGCGAGAAATTATGGTAAAATCAGCATCTGCAACTGTTTGATCAAGCACTAACTTTAAATGATTACGAGCTTCGGTAAAATTCACTACTCTCATAGACAACCTCCTGTTCTATATACTGTACAAGTCTATAACAACAAGATAGAAATAACAAGCGCTTCTAACGGTAGTTTTCAGTGTTGTCCTGTCAAGGAACTTGGAACGTGCTTCCATGGTACGGGCAACGTGCTTGCTTAACCCTCTTTACAGTGAGAGGAGACTGATGATCCGCCGGAAGATCAGCGCCAATCAGGTCACTTTTTAACCCCGGCAAAGGCAAACTTACTGGTGGTGGCCACCTTGCCGGTAGGTTCCAGATAGAATCGGCCGCCGTACGGATCAACCGGGGCAGGCTGCAGAAAGCCTGCCTGCTGCAGTTGTTCTACAGAGATTGGTAGTATGTTTTGCTCAGATTTAAACCGATCCCGTGCCCGCTCGATCCTGCGTACCTCCTGAAAGGCTAGCAAGCGGATCTGATAGCTTTTTTTCATGGCGGGATTTCTCTCCCCTTTTTCCATGGCAGCCAGATAGACAATGGCCAGATCAGTCTGGCCTGCCTCCTGCATATAACGGCCCGCAAGGTTAATATGCAGAGAGCTCCCGCTTAGCTCGCCAGCCCGCTGGTAATAGCCTGCTGCCCTGGCATAGTCCTTCAGAAAAAAGGCATGGTTAAACCCGGCAAAAAACGGCAGTTGCCAATCCCAGGTGCGGTACCCCATACCGTAATCAAGCAGGTCATTGGCAACCTTGAACTGACGGGCATCCCAGGTAAGAAACCCCTGGGCAAAGTAATAGGCATCCATATTATAGGGATCAAGACGGACGGCTCCATGCAGCAGACGGGACATCCCCTGCAGATCAACCGGCTCTGTAATCATCCGCCCCTCCTGGGCCTTGCCCACAGCGCCGCCAAAATACATCAGCACCTTCATCACCAACGAGGCCCCCACCAGCTCTTTCTGATCAGCAGAGAGCGGCTTCAACAGCTTGATGCTGGGCACATACCCCAGTTTTTCCTCAATTGGTTTGTTGCGCATGTAGGTGGTAAAGGGCATGATCAGCAGGCCGTAGAACAGTAGCCCGCTCAGGAATAAAAGAAAGGATGACGTTAGATGTTTTTTCATCTCATTGAATCCCATGCAAAAAAAACCTGGTAGCGTCATGAAAGCAATGTAATCTTCTGATCAGATAGTGTATCGGCCTTAACGAACAACCGCCTGTCAAAGGTGGCAAAACCCTCAAGTAATGAGCTTGACGCAAGATGCAGTGCGTTGGCAAAATCCATACCCTGCTCATACCAACTCACTGCCTGTGCAACAGACGAAGCATCTTCCAGATCAATCGTCGGCAGCCCGCACACATGGCGAACCCGTTCAGCTACAACAGCCCTTGGAAGATTATAGCCTGCAGATGACGCAAGAACCCAGACGAATTCAAGCAGCACCGTTTTCAATATTCGGCAGGGATGATGCTTTAAAAAATCTGTTGCCTGCTGCGCCTGTGTGCGGTCATCCTTCACGGCATACCGGACCAGGATGTTGGTATCAACAGCAATCATTTCCTTGCACCGGCTTCCATTGAGATTGCCACATCCATATCAGTCAGTGACAACCGTTTACCGGAATAGACCGATGGAGCATCTGCAGGCTCAAAGATTGTTGGCTCAAAAGGAGTAACAGGCTTGAGAACCACCTCGGTGCCTTTATCAACAACAAGAAATCTGGTGCCTGCATCCCACCGGTGCTGGTCTCGTATCGACTTGGGCAGGACAAACTGACCTTTACTTGAGAGAGCAACCGTCTCCATATATCTGACTCCTTAGGATCTTGGAACTTGTAAGATTCAAGTAAGAATATATTCCGCTCCACTGGATATGTCAAAACGTATCGAGGTGGTACCCTTCACCTACTTCATCTCTCTCCGGTTAAAGATCAGCGCCGCTGCCCCCAGCAAAATGGCGGTATAGGCCGCAAAATAACCTGTTGTCAGCAACAGGCCCTGGGTATTGGGGGCTATGCTGTAAATGGCATTAACCTTCAGATCAAACCCGGCCAGGTTGGGCAGCAGATAATACATGCCGCTGGCAAGCACCTTAACCAACGGCGCCACGGTCTGCTGCGCTGCCGGTGAGTTGACATACTCATACACCTGCTGGGTGACACCGCTGGCCAGAAAGGTGCAGATGGTGCCAAAAATGGGCAGAAAAAATGAGGTACTGACTGTAGAGAGCAGCAAAGCCACTGCCACCAGCAGGATGTACTGAAGGGTGGAAAAACCGATAGCCAGTGCCAGATACCCCCACATAATCGGGCGATCCGGCGGGTACATGCCGGAAGCCGCCTTGATCACCAGCAGTGAAACCGCACCCAGCACCGCCGAGGTAAGCACCAGAAACAGGGCCAGACCAAAGAAGCGGCCAAGCAGATACGAGGCCCGGCTGATCGGCAGACTAAGCACGCTGAAGGTATAGCGGCGTTCCATATCCTTCCAGAGCGAGGTAGCCCCCAGAAACACTGACAGCAACAGCAGGATAAAAGAGATCAACGATAATGACAGGGTGATGGAAAGCTCAGTCACCTGCCGCATAGAGAGTGAAGCAGCAGAAGGGATGAACAGAAACAGCACCCCTAAGGCCATGATCCCCTGAAACACCCGATCGCGGAAGATCCCCTTCAGGGTTATCTGAATAATAGTGTACATAACGCGTCCCTACTCCTTTGGAACAGATTCTTCTTCACAACTGACGGCCTCACCACCGAAAGCACATAAAAATAAAGCGGGATGCCTGGACATCCCGCTTTATATCTAAGGTTAATTCAACAAACTACATTGCAGACCAGCCAGCAGCAGAAACTGCTGAAACGTTGGCAGCACTAGGCACTGCAATTACAGTATCTTTTGCTGCAGTAGTCCAATTTACAAGAGTACTGTCAGAAGCAGAACCAAATTTTCTTACGCCGTTTTTATGTTGTGTTATAAGTGCATAGCTGGCTGCAGATGTAAAAAATGCCAAACCAACACCAGTTGACAATCTACCAATTTTAGCAGTTGTTGCGGTTGCCGTTGTACCATCACCGAAAACCGACCAACCTGTTTCCGCCAGAACAGAAGCTGAACTAGCAGCGCTGGATACAGCAAAAGCTGATGTTGCTGAAAAAGCCGAAATTAAAATTGCTGCAATTATTTTTTTCATAAATTCATCTCCTTTCTTCTAATTAATAAATTAATTGGCATTCAGGACAGCCAAAACAGCTGGGAAGACTTGATTATCTGCGTTGTAGGACTCCATACCGGTTTTCAGGTTTTTCAAATCACTCGCTGATGCACTGTGGTACGCCTTCTCACGGTACGCACTGAACTGCGGGATGGCAATGGCTGCCAGGATGCCGATGATCGCCACGACGATCAGCAGCTCGATGAGGGTGAAGCCTTTTCTGTTCCGAATCTTGTTAAGCATAGATTCTTCTCCTTTCTGGTTGTTGCCTGCAGGCAGGCGGTTGAAGTTGCGCGACTTACTTTCTTGTGTTGCGGAATCTGATTTCTATAGCTGCAAAACTAACGCCAAAACAACCCGCATGCTAACTGCCTGTAATTCTTTCTGCCAGATCAACATTAACTGCGTTTACCCTACCAGCTCTTTTTATATTGTCAAGCACACTGGCAAAAATTGTCATACAAAAGACCATCAAACCTGCTTTAATGCCCTTCTGCGCGGTGCCTTGTGCAGCTCAACAGATGCACGGTGGGCAGTCAGCTCAGTATGCACGGCATCAATCCGCTTGGTCAGCTTTTCATCAACCGCATCTATCCGCTTGGTCAATTTCTCTTCAACGGCATCAATCCGCTTGGTCAGCTTTTCATCAACGGCATCGATACGTTTGGTAAGATTGGCCTCAACCTCGCCAAGCCTGGTATCGACAGCATCAATCCGCCCGCTTAATGCAGATATTTTTACATTCAAGATACCGTTATCATGCTTCAACTCATCTCTTACATCATCAATCTTTTTATCCAGGACGCTGAAGCACTCAAGGACCTGCTGAACCTTGCTCTCAATTGATTCCAGCACCACTACAAAATGCTCTTTCTGCATTCAGGCCTCCAAACTTCATACGTGCCCAGTGTATACCATAAGGCAATCAACAAAACAATCTACCCCTCCCCAAACACCTCCGCCAGGTTAATCATCAGGTCCCCCAGCAAGGGTACTATGACACCCCTCTTATGGCTTACGTGTTGATTCTGAGTAAGTTCCCTTCGACTCCGCTCAGGGAACTGTTTCGTGCGTTGAGCGGAGTCGAAGCGCAATTTCTTACCTGATCAGCGTCAATCTTCCGCCGTATCCTTCTCCCTGAGGGAGAAGGTGGCCGAAGGCCGGTTGAGGGGGCAGCGGTGCAAGTAATATCAGACAGTTCCCCCTCACCCTAGCCCTCTCCCTCAGGGAGAGGGAACAAATACTGATCCAGCGGAAGATCAGCGCTAATCAGGATTTCTTACTTAATGATTAAGCGCCGCCAGGGCGACGTGGGACGCCTATAAAAACACCCGGTAATCAACGTTTAGCGCAGCTGCCAGCTTTTTGGCTGTTTCTTTGCCAATAGGACGTTTACCGTTTTCCATTTCACTGATGTGATGCTGCACAATCCCTACTTTATCTGCAAGCTGCTTCTGAGTCATACCTTCCTTAACTCTGGCACCACGTAAACAAACACCACCACGGTTCCACAACATTTCCGGAGAAACCTCTTCCGGTGTATAAAACTCCCTATCATCCTGTAGCTGTTCTGAAAGATCAGCTATCTTGAGAGATTTTGCTGTACGACGCAGTCTGTTGATACTTGAAGCAGGCCCCCTGAACCTGACTTCTACCATAGATTCAGTAGGGTGCTTTTTCGTGAGTGCCTGCATAGACAACCTCCACCAGCCTGATTTCTTTATCCAATTCTTCCCATACAACAACATACGTGGGCCGACCGCTTTTGACATGGCAATGATGCTGCTTACTGCCCAACTTTCCATAGTTTTTCCAGTTGCCACGCACTGGACCGTTCAAACCAATCTCTGTTACCAGTAAATCAACGGCATCACGTACTGATTGGGGCAGCTGTCGGTACTGCTTAGTCGCCTTATTTGAATACCTGACCACCCACGACATCATCAAAATATCCCTTTTAATGGTATATTGTCAAGTACGGACACATCTCTGCTGCAGGCTGCCAACCGGGAAAACAATCTACCCTTCTGCAAATACCTCAGCCAGGTCAATCATCAGGTCCCCCAGCAAGGGTACCGACACCATACCGGAAGCGGCATAGCGATCCGGTGCGCCATAACGGCCATGCTCCTGCAACTTGAAGACCAGCAACGTTTGCTCAGCTGGGTGGATAATCCAGTATTCAAGCACCCCAAAGCGCTGGTACAAATCAAATTTGATCTTAAAATCAACGGCAGCGGTGGAGGGAGACAGGATTTCAATCACCAGATCAGGCGCACCGTTGCAGCCACGGTCATCAAGTTTGGACTTATCGCAAATAACCAGTAAATCCGGTTGAATCACATTATCAACGTAGTTGTCGCTCGCTGTAGAACGCTCTGACAAACGAACATCAAACGGAGCTGAAAAAACCTGGCATGGCTTGCCTTTTAGGTGATTGGCAAGTTGTCGCAACAATTCAGCAGAAAGTTTCTGGTGCCTGACTCCCGGTGCCGGACTCATACAGTATGCCTCACCGTTGATCAGTTCCCAACGCTGGCCGTCATCCCAGGTCAGGTAATCAGCGTAGGTGTATTTTTGATCAGTATTTTTAATGGCTCTGGCTGTTTCCATACCGTGGTTTCCTTTCTGAAAAACCTGCTACTCCTCCCCAAACACCTCGGCCAGGTCAATTTCACAATCCCCCAGCAAAGGTACCGGCACCATACCGGAAGCAGCATAGCGATCCGGTGCACCGTAGCAGCCATTTTCCTGAAGCTTGAAGACCATCAGCGTCTTCTCGGCAGGATGCACAATCCAATATTCTTTCACACCATGCTTTTCGTACAGATCGAACTTGACGGTCAGGTCCATCCTGGCAGTGGAGGGGGAAGTGATTTCGATCACCAGATCCGGGGCACCGTTGCAGCCACGGTCATCCAGCTTTGTCTTATCGCAGACCACCACTATGTCAGGCTGCACAACTGTGTCAGTGTAGTTGTCACTAGCTTGGGTCTCGCTTGAAAGCCGCACGTCAAAGGGGGCATGATAGAGCTCACACGGTTTGTCCTTTAAATAGTTGTCAATTTGGCGAAGTAATTTGGTAGATAGCCTCTGATGAAACCGGTTGGGCGCCGGAGCAAGCCCCACCGGTCCCTGCAACAGGTACGCCTCACCGTTTATCAGCTCCCAGCGCTGGCCGTCATTCCAGGTCAGATAATCGGCGTAGGTATATTTTTGATCAGTATTTTTAATGGCTCTAGCTGTTTCCATACCGTGGCTTCCTTTTTGCATCAGGTCATTGACATGCTTCAATCTGACGTTCTCTAATTAAATCAAGGGTAG